>NZ_JAEVHJ010000012.1:0-55877 GCF_016802855.1 Micromonospora sp. ATA51
TCCATGATCACCGACGTGATCTCACCCGCTCCACAAAGGCCGCTCACCCCTTGAACTCCCAGCTCAGGGCACCCGTCGGCCGACTACGCAATCACCCTGTATTCCAGGGCGCGATGAGCTAGACGGGCTGTCAGGCACGGGCACGACGTCGAATGGTGGGCGGTGAAGTCATAGACCCCTGCCATACTCCGGCGTCGTGAGTGTTGATGAGTTCTGGAACGTGGTGGCGAAGGCACGGGAGTGCGCGACCGACCCCTCGGACGCCGAGGACGTCGCCGAACAGACACTGCGCCTGCTGACTGCCCTGCCGGCCGACAGAATCGCGGAACTGGCGCAGCCGCTGTGGGATCTGCGGGCGCAGTCGTACGGGTGGGACCTATGGCAGGCGGCCTATCTGATCAACGGCGGTTGCTCCGACGACGGCTTCGAGTACTTCCGCGGCTGGCTGCTCACCCAGGGGCGAGAGACGTTTGAACGCGCTGTGGCAGACCCCGATTCGCTCGCAGGCCTCCCGGTGGTCCAACGCGTTGCGGTCGATGGCGAGTTCGATCTCGAGAGCGAGACCATGTATGGCGTCGTATGGGACGCATACGCGGCCGCGACAGGAAGCTTGGAGCTGCCCAATGCGGTCACCGGCAGATACCCGGAGCTCGGCCAGGGCTGGGACTTCGAGGACGACGGTGAGATCCGTCGGCGTCTGCCGAGGCTCGCGGCGCTTTTCATGGATTAGTCGCGCCAGCGGATCTGCCACTTAGCACCGTCATAGCCGATGTGCGTGCGCGTGGAACGCTCAGTGCTGGCTGGCCTGAGCGGCTGTGGATGGCTGGCGCCGCCGTCGGTTGGATCGGCCAGCTCGAAGGTTCGCTGTTGCGTGCGTCCAACCGGTAGTTAGGCCGTTGGATGGTGCGGCTCGTGGTGCTCTGGAAGTCGGGGTCGATGTTGACCCAGCGGCTCGGCCGCCGACATTTCAGCAGAAGCGGGGTGCCGTATTGCAGAGCTGCTTTGTTGATCGGCGGAAGCACCAGCGCGACGAAGGTCCACTGCAGAGCCGACAGCATCTCGTCAGCGCCCAACGGTCGGGCCGTTCACCTGCGCTCGATCGCCTCGGAACGGCAGGGGACGCAGCGGCCAGCGGGCTGACCAATATGCCCAGGACGTTGGCACCGGCCACCACTGCCGACGTTTGGCGTGGCCGCGCGCGGCCGCCAGGCGGTCCGGGCTGGCACCGGAACCGGCCGACTCGCCGGTAGAAACCGCCGCCACCCCGGAGGGCTCACGGGCGCGTCGCCCTTCAATTGGTCTTCAGTACTTCGGGTGACACTCTGGCTGTCACCCCCGGCAGGCGAATGTGTCACCCCTGCCGGTTGTTCTGTCACCCCCGCTGCGGGTGTGGTCCGTCGGTTCGTGTGCACCAGCCGATAGACGCGGGTGGCGATGCCGGCGACCTTCGACACGATGAGGCGACCCAGTTGCACGAGCTTGGCCAGGCATCGTTGCACTGTGCGCTCGGAGCAGCCGACGTACTCGGCGAGGGTGGCCACGGATGGCCAGGCGTTGCCCTCGCGGTTGGCGTGGGCGGCGATGGCGATGGCCACCGCTCGCTCGTTCTTCCCAAGATCTTTTGTGGTGAGCAAGGCAGCCTTGACGGCTTGACTCATGGCTTGCGGATCTCCGTCCGTCAGGGTCCGCGGCGCCTGTCGTGGCGCCCTGGGCCAATCTCTGGGTGCAAACCGCCGGCACTTCCAGTGCGGCGGAGCGTTACGTAGGCGAACGTCTGTTGCTGCGGCGTTTTTCACCACGGCCCGGCCATCAGCCGACATCGGCGTGAGAGCCGGGTCCCTGGCAGCCGCGGGGACGGGCATGCCGGAGTACCTGAGGATGGTGGTGAGCGCGGGTCGTGCGATCGCTCACGGCAGGGATCTATGGCGGAGCTTGTAGGCCCCAGGCAGGACTGGCCATCGCTTGCGCCTCTTCGTCAGCAGGTGCTGTCGGGCAGTGGGGTGATGTTGCGGACTGTCACCGACGGATCAGCCACCGGCGGACCTGATCCACGCTCAATCCGTCGCCCGGGTCAAGCCACGTCAGCCGGGACCGCCAGCGGACGTTGTCGGCGCCCCAGATCAGATGCTGCGCAGGCCAGTTGGTGCGGCGCTCGATCAGCCCTCACCCGATGGAGCAGCGATGCGACGGAGCGCTGCGATCTGATCGATCCAGCTGCTCAGCCGAGTGATCCGGACGACGTCGCCGGTCTTCGGGGCTTGGATGATGAGTCCCTCGCCGAGGTACATGCCGACGTGACGTGGGTTGGTCATGGTGCCTTGGCTGCCCGGGATGAGGATGAGGTCGCCCGGGAGCAGGAGCGCCGGATCGGTTACGGCCTTACCGGCGTTGGCCTGGTCGGTGGTGACGCGGGGGATGGAGATGCCGGCCGCTCGGTACGCCGCCTGCATGAGCGATGAGCAGTCGCACTGTTTGTCGGGGTTGCCGGAGTGCGGGTCGGTGCATGATCCGCCGAAGTGGTACGGGGTGCCGAGTTGGCTTACGGCCCAGAAGATGGCGGTCGTGACGGCGGGCGGGGTGTTGGCGGGGAGCGCGAACCCGTCCGGGAGGGCGGCGGGCGCATCGGGGGCGCAGTTCGTCAGGGTGCTGGTCAGCTGCTCCACCAGGTGCAAAGCGTCGTCGGTCCACTTGGCGTACGCGTCGGGGAAGGCCGCGACCTGGACCGCCTGGGCGGCCTCGGTGAGAGGCATCGTCTCCCAGCCGGGAATGGTCAGGAGCTTGTCGAAGAATTTGCCCGCCTGGTGGGCGGGCTCGGACAGCTGCGCGATGCTGCCCCAGCCCTGGCTCGGGCGCTGCTGGAACACTCCGATGGAATCGTGGTCGTTGCTGTCGCCGAGGTAAGGCAGGTTGCGCAGGCCTGATTCCTGCATGGCGGTGGCGACGGCGATGACCCAGCCCCAGCGGGGTACGCCTTTGGCGACGCCGACGTCGATGATGGTCGCGGCGGTCTCCAACTGCTCGGTGTCCCAGCTACCGGCGCCGGGCGGCTGCCCGGAGGGGCGCACGGCGGGCGGGGCGACGATGCCGCATCCGCTGGAGCCGCCGCCCATAACGGCCGACAGCAGCAGCATGGGCAGTCCGAAGCAGGCCACGACGACGACGGTGACGACTCCGATGATGATCTTGGTCATGTTGTTGCCCTTCCCTTGAACACGAAAAAAGGCCGGTCTCCGCGCGGACGCGCGGCCGGGACCGCAGGTGCGAGAAGGCGGACCGCAGGTGTGGATGCGCGGAAGCCTCGGCGCAGGTGCTGCAGAGGAGATCGGCGATCGGGCCGGCCGTTTCCAACAGCAGATGGCTGGCGTCGACTGGGGTCGCGTAGCGCCGGATTTCGCGACCAGCCCCGGCCGGGGCAGGTATCGCAGAGGAGCTGAGTGAGGCAGTGATGGTGCGGGCGCAGTGGGACTCGTTGTAGGCGGTGCGCGGCAGGTGACGGTGCGCGAGGCGACGGCAGTCGCAGACCCTGTGCCCGGTTGCGTGTATGCCATGAGGTCTCAGCGCAGGGCGTGTACGTACGCCTCGGTCGCCGCCGGCGGCAGGCAGCGCCCGAGGCGTACGCGGCGGGAACGATGGCGTCAGGCCGTCATCCAGGTCGGCGGCATGATGGACGCCCGGCCCGGTCCCAGGAGCATGTCGCCCTGGATCCGGCGGGTTTCCTCGGCGGTGAGCAGGTAGGCGGGTAGCCGCGGCACGTGCTCGCGCCAGGCGCGGTAGAGGCGGTGTATGCCGTCGATCAGTAGCGCAATGGGTGGGTGCCCGGGAACGTCGAGTTGGGCGACGATCAGAGGTTTAGACAAGTCGGTCGTCATGGCAGTCGCGGTTGAGGCCGGTGCTGGTCGGGCCGATCAGGTTGACCCGGTGCGGGTCGTCGAGCCGGTTCAGGCCGTAGGCGGTAGCCCAGGTCGTGACGTCGAGCGACTGGGTGTCGGGGGGCGTGGTGGCGATCAGCGCGTCGGCGGCGTCGATGGAGAACGCCCACGGCCCGAAGTGAAACCACTGGGGTTGTCGAGGGCCGGTCACTGGCCGCCTCCGGCCCTGGTCAGGCGGGTGTAGACGGCAATGCAGCGAAGGATCAACTCGTGTGACGGCAGGGTCAGCAGCCGCTGCCGCTTGTCGTCGGCGAGCCGGTCCCAGATCAGGACGGTGACGCTGGCGGACCACACGTCGACGAGCACTCCGTCGATCTTGGCGTACTGGCGGTCGGCGACGATGCGCCGCAGCGTGTCGATGAGGGTGGCGTCGCCTGGCGGGTGGTTGGCGTCGTCGGGCCGTTGAGCTTCGGGAAGCAGGCTGTAGCAGTCTTCGCAGGTGTAGTCGATGCGCGGCCGGTCCTCGGTCTCCCACTTGCCGACGTCGGCAGCGGGCAGGCCGCACACCGACTGCCGCAGGTCGCGAGGGTGGCGGACGTGGTAACTCATCGGCTGGCCACTCGGTCTGATCCCCACTTCATGGGTGTGGGCTGTGCCATGGGGTGTCCCTTTCGTTGGTGAGCCGGGGCGGCGGGTGACCGCCGCCCCGGTGAGGTGGAGGGACGGGTGGTCAGACCTTGAGCAGGTCGAAGGCGGCCACCTTCAGGTCGCCGACGTTGCCGGTGAGGACACGGTTGGCGCGGACGATGGCGTTATTGGCAGGCTGGTAGTGGTCGAGGTATTCGGTGATGGCCTGGTAGCCGGCCCACCGGCTGCCGGTGATGGCTTTCTGGGTGTCGGCCTCGCGGATCAGGTACTTGAGCGTGCCGAGGCGTTGTTTGGCGTTGTTGCGGGTCTGCTCGGAGGCGTTGTCCTTGACCGGCCACACCTGCGCCACCACCGATTCGAACTCGCGCATCGTCAGCTCGGTCTGCAGCATCCGCTCGGCGGCCTTCTCAAAGGTCTCCATGTACTTCCACATCAGGCCCAGGGCCTCACGGGCCTGGCTGATCTGGGAGTTGACGTTGGAGGTGTGCCGGAACGTGTAGTGCCCGACCGAGTTGGCGAAGGCGGCGCGTTGGGTGTTCGCGCAGACCACTCGGATGGGGCTGGCGTCCACCCGCAGCGCAGCGGTGCCGTCGTGGGAGGTGGTGCCGATCAGGTAGAGGTCCAGGCAGTCCACCCCGGCGATCTCCATCGCCGTCGGCAGCTTCATGGTCACGAACACGCTCTTGCCGCGGCGCAGACTGCCGGCGGTCTCGAAGTGGGCGCCACCCACCTCATCCACCAGGCGATCCAGCATCTCGGCGCACTGCTCGTTCTGGACCACCGTGTAGTCGGTGCCGACAATGCCCAGGTACTCGGTGGCGCCGGTCACCGGGTTGCGGCGCACAGTCATCCGCTTGTTGTCGGCCGGGATCTGCACCTCAATCCCATCGACGAAGTCGATGCCGACGGTGCGGATGGTGCGTACGCCCCAGTCGCCGAGCCGGGCGGCGGCCATGATGTCCTCGGCGCGCAGGGTGTCCTGCGTGACGGTGCCGAGTTGGTGCCAGGCCGACAGGCGGGCGCTGGCGAAGGCGGTCGTTCCGTCCGCGAACGTCTCCAGTTCGTGCGGCACGGGCTTCTCCTGTTCATACGGTTGAGGGGGCCGAGCGCACGGCTCGGCCCCCCGCGATGGATTGGTGGGTCAGGACGGCTCGGCGGCGTTGACCTGCGCCGGGTAGGCGAAAGTCAGCGGCGTGTCCGAGACCAGGAGGATGCGGCCGGCGGCGGCGGCCTTGGTGCAGTTGTTGCGCACCGCCCCGGAACTGACGGTGCGGCCGAGTTGCCCGCCGATGGCGGTGGCGATGTCCTGCGGGGTCATCGCGTGCCGGGGTTGGCGGCAAGGACGTCGAGGGTGAGCTTCTCCAGCTCGCCCCGGCCGAACGGTTGGCTGCCGTCGGCGTTGACGGTCACGTCGCTGCGCCGGCCCACACTGCCCGCGGCGCCCGGCGTACGCGGGCCTGGGCGGGTGGGCAGAGTGACGACGTGGGTCTCGCCGTCTGGGCCGACGACATGCAGGGTGCCGTCCGGCCGGATCAGCGGCAGCACCGTGGCCCTGGCGTTCGGCGTGTTCGCCCCGCCGCGGATCACGTGAAGGCAGAGCGGGCAGCGGGGCGGTTCCGGGTTCGGGTCGACCTCGCTGGCCTTGGTCGGACCCGGGATCCACTGCTCGGGCAGGTCGGGCCGCCGTCGAGCGGCGTCGGCCTGCTCCATCACGGTCAGCAGCCGGGCGGCGGTGACGTGACCGATGCCGCTCTCGGCCACGATCACGTCGAGGGTTGCGCCGTCGTCGCCGTAGTCGGCCAGTACGCCTTTGATCGCCATGACCTTGCGGTCACCGGGACGCGTCGGCTGCACAACGGTGACTGTCCGGGCCTCGCCACCCTCGTTGCCATTGTCGGCGTCGTCGGAGGCCTCGCCGCTGGCGTCGAATCGGTCGGTCTCGTTCGCCGCCTCGTCGGTCTCCTCGTGTGTGCCGTCGCCGTCGGTGCCGTTGCCCGGGTGGTCGGCCGGTTCGGTGTCGCGGGTGGCCGGCTCGTCGGCCGCGTTGACGGGGTCCGGGTCGGCGGACTGCTCGGTCTCGTCCGCGCCGGCCGTGTGTCCGTCGCCGCGGTCGGCGACGTCGTCGGGCACGGCGTCGGTGGCCGGGGTCGCGAGGCTCCACTGAGTCGGCGCGCCCTCCGCGGAGTCGGCCCCGGTGTCCACTGCGACGATCACCCCGGCGTCGGCCAGCGTCTTGATCGCCTTGTCAGTGGTCGAGCGGGCCTTGCCCGACCTGTCGGCCAGTTCGTGGACGTTGCCCTGACCGAGAGCTGTCAGGGCATCGAGGACGGCCTGCGTGGCAGGTGTCAGGGACAGGTTTTCCATCGAGTTCCCTCCTTGGGAACGTGGGGTTGGGAATGCCCGGCCCGGTGTTGTGCCGGGCGGTGGTGCGCCGGGTCGCGGGGCAGCGGTCAGCGCGGCAGGCGCCCACAGCGGCGCGCTGCGTGCTGCTGGATTACGGTCCGGTGGCCTCGCGGCTGCGGGATGCGGCCGAAGCGGCCGGAGTCGGTGGGCTCGGCGGCCGCCGGCTGCAGGATGTAGCGCCTGCCTTCGGCAGGGTGGCGGTAAGTCCGGCGTCAGGCTGGGACAGGCGCAGCTGTCCGGTTCCGACCATCAGGTCGGACGACGTAGCGGCTGGTCCGCCCGGCGAGCTGATGGTTGCAGCGGGAGTCGGTGTGGCCGGGACGACCCGGAGCGTGTTCCGGGGTTGCGATCGCGCCGCCGCCGGCAGCCGGGGGAAGGGTGCGGCGGCCGGGATGGGGCGGCGGCGTGCTGGCTGAGGGCGCAACCCGGATGTCAGCGCAACCCCGGTGACCCATCGCGCTGCGGTGCGCTGCTAATTGGCGAGGTGAGCGAGCTCGGCCGGGGTGAGCTGGGCGGGGGTGCGGCTGCGCCAGGCGTCGGAGTGGCGCAGGTGCCACCAGCGCAGCAGCGACCGGCAGGCCGAGGCAAGCTCGTCACACACCGGCAGCGGATACGCCATGCCGGCCTTGATGTGCAGATGCTGCGGATCGGTGTAAGCGGTCGGCGCCCACCCCTGGTCGGTCTCGGTGACGTCGCCGACGACCCGATCCGGGTAGGGGACGACGAAGGCGCTGGCGGCCTCGGCGTCGGGCACCACCAGCCAGGTGTGCGGATCTTTGAGCCGCAGCGTCGCCACGCCACGTGACGGGTCGCTGCGCCGCAGGAGCAGGTGCCGCTGGTCGCCGTCGCCGATGGGCCGGTGGTTGCGCCAGGCGCGGTAGGCGCTGACGAGTCCCGCCCCGAGGACGGTGTGCCGCTCGCGGGCGGCGAGCGCGTCGGTGAGAGCTCGGTGGTAGCCGGCCAAGTGCAGGTCGGCTCGGGCGGCCAGTCCTTGCCGGGCCGTGTCGGCGAGCACACTCACGCGGGTGAGGGCCTGGTCGAGGCTGGTGGTGCTGTCGGTGAAGTCGCGGGCGGTCTTGTGCAGGACGCGGGCGAGGTCGCCGATCGGGTCGAGGTTCGCGGTGTCGTGGCGCCACAGCTGCTCGGGAAGGACGTCGTTGGTGTCGGCGGCGATGCGCCGAAGCGCCGGGTCAGTCAGGAACATCGGGAGTCTCCTTTGTGGGCCTCAGGGTTGCGGGCATGCCGAGGGCCGGTCGCAGCGGGGCTGCGACCGGTCGTCGGTGTGTAGGGGGGTTAGGCGATGGCGACGGCGCACAGTCGTGCGTTGGAGCGCAGGCTGCGCAGGTAGGCGCATGCCTCGTTGAGGAAGCGGAGCCGGTCGGCGACGGAGGCGCTGGCCGCGATGAGTAGCCGGCCATCGGTGGTGATCAGCGCGTCCCCGATCAGCGCGATGCGCCAGTAGAGCCCGACGTAGGTGCCTTCACCGGCTTGGTAGACGGGCAACTCGTAGGGGTCGAACGAGTGGGCGAGCATCGCCAGGACTCTTGGTTGCTGCTCGAAGCGGCGGCGGGCCTCGTTCAGCGTGACCTTGCCGGGGTCGGCGAGGTGCTGGGCGAGGTAGTCCTCCCAAGGGCGGGCCGGCCTAGTGGTGGCGCCGATGTGGGCGTTCCACGCGCGCCATCGTCGGGTGGCGCCGTGGGCGGCCTTCGCGGCGGTGCCGGTCAGGTCGAGGCGGCTCTTGCGGCCCCCGGCGGCCATGGTGATCGCGCCGAAGCGGCGGGCGGCGTCGAGTAGGTGGTAGCCGAAGAAGCGGGTCAGCCAGCCGATGAGACGGCGGTGACGGACATGGTAGCGGCGGACGGGGGTGCCGTGAGCGTGCAGATGGTCGTGGCCTTTTTCCGAGGCGGCGAACCAGTCGGCGTCTTCGCCGGCGGCGAAGCAGACGGTGACGACCTGAACGGTGAGCGGCCTGGGCGTGGGCATGACATAGTGCTCCCTTCGCGAAGGAACGCGCATGAATGGACGCGCGGTGGTGTCACCGGATCGCGGCGTCTAAGCCGGGGAAGCTGCCGTGAACGAGGGTGCGGGGCGTGGATCGCGAGCCGACCACAAGAGGGTGGGCTGTCGGCGATCCCGCGGCGCGGGCAGATCCGAGGAGGACAGACGGGCGGCGGTGCGAGCAATAGAGAGGTGAGCCTGCACCGTAACTTCGTGACCTGACAGCACAAGCCCGGTCAGAAATCACGGCCATGCCGGTGACCTGCGCTGACAGGAACAGCCGCGCGGCTGTCAGGGTCTGTCAGAGCACGAAGACGCCGTCGTCGTAGTTCGGGTTGTCCGCTACGGGCTGCCCGTGGTCGCTGGGCAGGTCGATGAGCCGGGTTCTGCTGGTGGCGCCGACCGGGAGCCAGACCGCTTCGGCGGGATCGCCATTGCCGGTAGCGGTCGCGGCCGGCACGTCGTCGCCTCGGGTGTGCAGGAGCCGGTGCAGGTGTTCTTCGCGTTGCTCACTGCCGAGCCAGAACAGCACCGGGTAGCGGGGCCCGCCACGGCCGATCAGCTGCCCATACCGGTCGAGCTTGGCCACCACCCGGCCCAAGGGTTCGGTGCCGGTGTCGGCTTCCAGGAAGAACCCCACCGTGGTGTCGCCGACGCTCCACAGGCCGTGCCCGTCGGCGGTGATCGTCCGGAACTGCTTCGTGGTGGTCGTCTCCGACCACCACCGGTCCAGCCGCGTCTCGGGGCGCCGGCGGGCGTACGCGGTGAGGCGGACGAAGAACTCGTTGGCGGTGAGCAGGTGGGTCAAATGCGGGTTGGCCGACAGCCGATGCGTGATCTGCCGGCTCGCCCGCAGGGTGGGCTCGGGCCGCTGGTTGGCGGCGGCTTGGAAGCCGTGCCCCTGGTGGCCGAGCGTCCAGTGCCATGGCTGGCTGCCGCCCCCGGCGCGGGCGAACCGGAACCGGTCCAGCAGACCCAGGGCGGCCAGTTCACCGAGGCGGATCTGGCAGGTCCGGCGGGCGTGGAACAGCATGCGGTGGATCTGGTCGGTGGTGAGGACCTGGTGGTCGTCGAGGAGTTGGAGCAGCTGGCGGTCACGGGCGGTGATGTGCGGGTAGATGGCCAGCAGGCCGGCAGAGCGCGATTGCGGCATAGATGGTTCACCCCTGTGGACAGAGAATCCCGTAGGGAGTCTGGATACGTTGATCTTGCCTCCGGGTGTGTTCCCGGGTAGGTTTCGGCAGCTCAGGCACCTGACAAGCTGGCTTGAGAGGGCTCGCAGGGGGACTCGTGTCGCGGACACCCCCAAACGAGCCCCCGATGCCGCACCCAGCCGAGGCGCCAACCGCGCCAGCCCGGATGTCAGCGGTCGCGATCGGTCATCCGTCGCTTCATCGCCGTGCGGGCAAGCTGCTGCATCGGCGGCTCACCGTCGGTGCGGCTGTGGGCGGTGGCGCACTCCTGCCGGATCGCGGTCGCCTCACCCACGACGGGCGCCGGCGGGTTGGTCACGAAGGTGAACGCGGGCAGTTCCCGGTTGTCGACCAGCAGCCGCGCGGCGGCGGTGTAGACGTCGAGGTGGGCGAGGTCGTGCTCGTCCAACTCGGGTTTGGTGTGCCGGGACAGCTCCCGCGCATCAGCCGGGTCGACGGTGAAGAACAGCTTCGACCGGGCGTTGGCCGATACCGCCGCGGCGACGTCCTTGGGCAGTTGGGCGAGGTCCTGGTGGGCGAGGACGAGCCCGAGCCGGAACCCGCGTGCCTCGGCCAGCATGTCGCCGACGCTGCCCGGCAGAGCGAGGAAGTTCTGACACTCGTCCACGTAGAGGCAGGCGTCTTTTCGCTGGCGCTCGGGGATGGTGGCGCGGGCGATGGCGGCCTGCCACACCCGGGCGACGATCAGCGAGCCGAGGATCCGGCTGGTCTCCTCACCGAGGATGCCCTTGGGTAGCCGGCACAGCAGGACTCCGCCGTCGAGCACTGTGCCCATGTCGAACGACGAGTGGGCGTTGCCGATCACGCTCTTGACGAAGTCCCGCAGTAGGAAGGCCCGCAACCGTGCGAGGACCGGGGCGATGACCTGGCCGCGGAACTGCTCGTTGATGCCGTCGTACCAGAGCCAGAACCCGCCGAGCCCGTCCGGGTCGTCCAGGCCGTGAGTGAACCTGGCCCGGAACTCCCGGTCCTGCAACAGCGACGGGATCAGGCTCAGGGTGGGTTTGGCGTGCCGCATCAGCGTCAGACACGCCACCCGCATGGTGTCGTCCATGCGGGGGCCCCACTGCCCTTGGAAGATCTTGGCGAAGATGCCCACCAGGTTGTCCACCGCCAGGTGCGGGTCGCCCTGGTCGTCGAGGGGGTTGAAGCAGCCCGGGTTCTCCTGGTCCGGGTCGATGATCACGATCTTCTTCGCGTGGGAGGCGGGGAGCCGGTCGAGGATGTCGGTGATCAGGTCCCCGCGCGGGTCGATGACCACCGTCCCGCGGCCGGCTTTGATGTCGCCGAGGATCATGTTCAGCAGCAGAGTGCTCTTGCCGACGCCGGTCTTGCCGACCACATGCACGTGCTGCCGGGCGTCGGTCACGTTCAGGCCGACGCTGTGGCGGCCGATCTGCGACCGGCCCAGCACCTTCACGCCCCGCCCGCCGGAGGGCACCTGCACAGGCGCCGGCACGGCCTTGGCCCGCGCCCGGTCCAGGCCCGGCACGGCGAGGTCTTGCGGCAGCGCGGCGAGGGCCGCGAGTTCCGGCACGGTGGCCAGGAACCCGCGCCGCAGCCTGCGCCCGGCGAGAGTGGCGGCCGGCTGCGGAATCTTCATGCGCCGCAGCCGGTTCGGGCCGGTGTATGTCGCGGCGGCCGAGGCGATGGTGTGTCGGAGCCCGAGCAGTCGTGCGCGGACCTGCGTGGCCCGCTCTGGGGCCGGTGGTGTCTTGTCCGCGTCGGCGGCCACGGCGAACCGGACCGCGATCTCGAAGTGCGGCACCCGCACGGCCTTGTCGACGATCGTGCGGGCGTCGGCGCTGGCTACTGGGTCCCGCTCGGCCGCCCGCGCTGCGGTGGCGTATGCCGGGCTGCGGGGCCGGGACGGGCCGGGCGTGAACACGTCGAGGAGCAACAGGAGGGGTTCGATGGCCAGCCGCGCCGCGCCGGAGACGGCGCGGGCGGCCGCGTCGGCCGCCCGTGGGGATGGTTGCTGCTGGTCGCCGCCGCCCGTCTGGCGGCCCGGACGCGGCGGGCGGGTGCCGGGCGGGCGAGGATCTGCACGCACGCGTGTTCGCGGTGGCGTACCTCGGCGCCGACGGCGAGCAACGCCCGCAGGGGATCGGCGTCGTGCTCGCTGCGCAGCGGCAGCACGTCGGGTTGCTGCGGCCAGTGCGCCCCACCCACCTCCTCGCCCACCTCGGCCGGGATCGGTGCGGCGGCGTCAGTGGTCGTCATGGTCGCGGCGGGCCAGGCCGCGCGGACGGCGGCCTGGACTGCGCCGGGCGGCACCGTGCCGGGCACCCACACCCGGATGGTCAGGGCGCGGCCGGTCCAGGTGTACTCCCACCCGACATGCGGATAGCCGTAGAGCCTGCGCCGCCACCCCGGCGGAGTGAGCACGCCGACGAGCGTTGTCCAGAACGCGGCGGCTGCCTCCTTGGTGACCTCCGGCGGGGCGGCGATGGTCAGCCACCGCGCGCCGGCCACGAGTCGCTTGTGCCGCCAGGCGAGCAGTTGGTCATAGGTGAACACCGCGCCGACGAAGCCGGTGGCGGCGAGAACGCCGAGCCACGGCCGGGCGATGATCCAGTTCCAAAACTCTTCGGGCCAGGTCCGGCTGATCATCACTCGGCCTCCCCGATCCCGGTCACGGCGATCTTGTGCTCGGCGGCCGACCCGACAGCGCGGAACGGAATCCGGCTCCGGCCGGCGACGAGCAGGCCCTCACCGCGTGGCGCCGACAGCAGCAGCCGCGACTCCCCGGCGGTCAAGCTGAACGCCTCCGACACCGCGTCGATGGACTGCGTGCTCTGGCGCATCAGCACCTGAGTCGCGGCGTTGGACACCACGGCGAGGCCGAGGTCGGTCGACAGCACGTCGGCCGCGTCCTGGGTGATCACACACAGGCCCGCCGCGCGCTTGCGGGCGGCCTTCGCCATCCGGAACAGGAACCGGCTGCCCTCACCGTCGCGCATCAGCAGCCACGCCTCGTCCACCACGACGAGCTGCCGCCGCTGGCGGCCGCCCGCGGCTGGTGTGTCGATGCCGGACCAGATCGAGTCGAGGGCCAGCAGCGTGCCGACGGTGCGCAGCTCGTCGGGCAGGTGCCGCAGGGACCACACCACCAGGTGACCGGCCGGGGTGGTGGTGGTCGGCCCGTCGAACAGGCTGGCGAAGTTCCCGACCGTCCAGGGGGCGAGCCGTGCGGCGAGCTGTCCGGCGGCCGGGTCATCGTCGGCGGCGAGCACGGCGGCCAGGTCCCGCAGCAGCGGCGCGGGCTTGGTCCAGGTGGCCGGGTCGCCGTTGATCCCCGCCTGGTTGTAGGTGGCGGTGATGGCCCGATCGAGGGCGGCGCGTTCGGCCGGCGGCGGTGCCGCCCCGAGCATGACCGAGATCAGCGTGTGCAGATACAGGCCGCGGCGGGTCAGCGTGTCGGGCCGGTCGTCGGTGGGCAGGTCGAGGGGGTTGATGCGGACGCCGGGCTGGCCGAGCTGCACGACGGTGCCGCCGACGTGCTCGGCCAGCGGCGTGTACTCGTCCTCGGGGTCGATGACCGACACTGTCGTGCCCTGGTACAGGTTGCGCAGCACTTCCAGCTTGACGAAGTACGACTTCCCGGCGCCGGAGCGGGCCAGCACGACGCTGTTGTGGTTGTCCTGCGCCCACCGGTTCCAGATGAGCACGCCGTTGCTGGTGGTGTTGACCCCGTAGAGCACGCCCTCGGGTGGGGCGACCGTGCCGGGGGAGGGGGCGGCGAGGTCGGCCGAGGCGAGGGGGAACGCCGCCGCGAGGGCGGTGCTGTCCAGGATGCGGCGCATCCGCAGCGGATCCACGCCGACCGGCAGAGTGGAAATCCAGCCCTCCTGCTGGCGGAACGTCGCCGGCTGCAGGTCCAGGAGCACTGATGCGGCGGCGGACTTCACGCCGGCGGTGACGGTGGCAAGTTCGTCGAGGGTGCGGGCGTGGATGGTGACGTAGATGCCGACCTCGAACAGCTTCGCCGCCCCGCGGGCGACCCGCTCGGCGAGGTCGGCGGCATCGGCCGCCGCGGCCTCCACCATCGGATCACCCAGGCGTCCCTGGTCGGCGTCGAGGCGGCGGGAGGATTCGAGGCGGGCGCGTTGGCGCTTGAGCATCGGCGCGGCCAGTTGCGGTGGCACCGGGTCCAGGTGCACGGCGACGTCGACTCGTCCGGGGTAGGACAGCAGTGGGTCGAGCCAGGCGGGGCCGACCTCGGCGGGGTAGCCGCAGATGGCGTAGGTGGCGGCGTACCCGTCGCCGACCTGCACGTGTGACCGGGTGACTGACAGAGCGGCGGGGGAGGGCATGGCGTCCCCGGCCGCGACGTTCTTTTTGGGTTTCAACAGGTTCACGATGTGCTCCGGCGGGTGATCGGGGCGCCGGGCACCGCGCGGGGGCCAGGCGGCGGGGGAGAGAACGGATCGACCGCGGCCGCGAGCGCGGAGGTGACGGCGGGCCCGTCCAGCGCGGTGGCTTCGACACCGAGCCCGGACAGGGCGCGCACGGCGCCCTCGGCGGCGTGCGCGCCGGTGACGACGGTCAGTACCTGGCGGCGCAACGGATCGCGCTGGTTGTCGAGGTCGAGGAGGAAGTCGGCGTAGTCGGTGGCGGCGGCCTGCAACGCCGGGTGGGGCAGGCGCGGCGCGTGGTCGACGGTCGCCTGCGCGTAGGCGGTCAGGTCGTGCCGCTGCGCGGCAACGACGATCTGCGCCGGCCCGGTCAGCGAGTTGAGGAACCGGCCGAACCCGTCCAGCAGGGCACCTTGCTCGCTACCGGTGCGCAGGTGGATGTTCGTGGTGCCACAGGCGATCAGCAGCCTGTCGCTGCCCTCGCTGCTCAGGACTCCGGTGGGGCTGACCGTCGTGACCGGAGAGCGCAGCGGCGCCGGGACGCTCGGCTTGCCGGCCACGACGGCGACCGAGCTGGCCCGCGCCGTGCCCGGGGTGAGCGTGCGCGGGCTACGGGACAGGGCGAACCCGTGCCGTAGCCACACGTCCAGGGGCAGGCCGTCGCGGCGGCCGAGGGCCACCACGATCGCGAGGGCGAACCCGATGACCGCGGCGACGATCCATGCCGCCGGCGGCAGTAGGGGACCGAAGGCGCGGTAGAGACCGAACCCGGCGAGGCCGACACCGCCGATGATGCCGAGCTGCCGGAAGGTAAGCCCGAACGCGATGCGGTCGGGCTCGTTGACGTTGGCCGGGACGACGGCCCGCGGCGTGGTGTCCTCGTGGGTCATCGCCCACCTCGCATGGCGGTACGCCCGATCCGGCCGAGCGGCAGGTGGCGGGTGACGCCCTGGATGAACACCGCGCGCAGCAGAACTCCGCCCGCGTTCGGTGATCCCGCCCGGATGGCGTAACGCCGCACCATCCCCGGGATCTTGATCGTGACCCAGAGCACGACGATGACGAGCATGAGGTTCAGCGCGTCCGAGCCGGGCAGGCCGAGCACGATCGGCAGGTTCGACTTCGAATCGATCAGCAGGTCGACGCCGGCGGAGAACGCGACCGCCTGCAGGGCCGGTGTGGCCAGGCAGCCGAGGAGGGCGCGCCACCACAGCTGCGCGGCGCCTTGTGTCCACGGGGTGGCGTAGCACGCGAGGGCCACCGGCGCGATCCCGGCCAGGACGACCAGCACCCCGATGCGCACCAGCCAGGCGCCGACGAGCATGAACATCAACACGACGATGAGCAGTCCGATGATGGTCATCAGCAGGGCGGAGCTCTGGTCGGTCATCGCCGAGGCCAGGCGAGCCCGAACGAAGGTGACGGCCTCGGTGGTCGGCGCGGAGGTACCGGTCAACGACACCGTCAGCGCGTTGGCGATGTCGATGAGCACGCCGGTCAGCGGGACCGCGAACGCGGACAGGATGAACCCGACGACGAGCCGGGGGAGTAACTCCTTGATGCCGTAGCGCATCTCGACCGAGTCGCCGACCATCATGGCCGCGCCTACGGCGATGATCGCCAGGATGAAGCAGGCGTTGACGACCACCGCGCCCTTGCCGGCGATCGAGGTCACCTGCGGCAGGACGGTGACGTCCGGCGATACGAAGATGGAGGAGGCCAGGAAGGCCAGCAGGCCGCCGAGAAGGTCGGTGACCTTCTCGGCGAGCCATCTGACCAGGCCGTTCATCATCCAGTCGACCACGGTGGCCGCCTCAGCCGCCGAGGATGCCCTGCAACACCTGCAGGACCACCGGGGCCAGTACCGCCAACGCGTAGCCGATCAGGGCGCTTTTGAAGTTGCCCTTTGCCTGCTCGACCTGCGCGGGGTCGCCGCCGGCGGCCATGTAGCGCAGGCCGCCGATGACCAGGAACATCGTCGCGACCAACGCGATGATGCCCATGATCCAGCCGGTGATGTTGGAGATGACCTGGGCGATCGAGTTGGGGCCCCCGCCGCTGTCAGGGGCGGGGGCGGCCAGGACCAGGTCGTTGAGGACAGAGATCGTGTGCATGTGCGGCGCTCCACAGGGCCTGCGGGCCGCCGCGGTGGGGACCGGACACAGGGCGCGGTGCTCCGGTGGGGGCGCTCCTCCCTTGCGTAAGGCGAAGGGTTGCGGTGTCAGTACGCCGCGCCAGCCATGCCGGACCCGCCCCGCCGAAAGGAGTGGTCCCCACCGGGCGGGCATGTCGTGGATGACATGCACCGCCCAGATCTCGGCTGTCAGGCCGATCGAACTCGTCGCCGGTCTGTCACGACCTGACGAAACCGGTCAGCGACTCATGTTGCCTTCCCGAGTGGGTGGACACCGAACGCGACGAGGCCGCCCGGCGGACCAGGGCGGCCTCGTGTCGAGATGCGCGCTGACGGTGGTCAAGCCGCCAGGGTGGCGTCACGGCGGCGGGACGAGCAGATTGGGCCGGACAGGTCGCCTCGCGTGACGGCTGCGGCTACGACGCGCTCGGCGCGGCGGCGCCGCATGCGCAGGACCGACGCGGTCACGCCCTGCTCAGCGGCCAGGTGCTCGATCAGCGCGTCGCCGAAGCGGGTCGCGCTGATCAGCTCGGCGGCATCGGCGGTGATCAGGCCGGCGGCTGCTGCCCGGCCGAGCAGCAGATCCGGGTGCCCGTAGGGCATCCTCGGCGAACGCGAGCCGCTCGGCAGGTCCAACGGCAGTTCCTCGCCGTCGTCGGCCTTGACGACCGAGGCGCCGGCGCGCCACGCCGCCCAGCACAGTCGCAGCCACAGCCGGGGCGGGGCGAGGTCCGCCGTGCGCAGTGCGTGAAGGAACCCGGCGAGGACTTCGGAGTCAACGTCGTCGGCGTGCCGCGCGTAGCCACGGCTGACCTTCGCCGCGAGGTGCGTCAGCGCGGGCAACGCCACACCGATCGCGCCGACCACCCAGGCCGGTCCCCGCCGGCGGGCGTGGTGGGCCAGCTGCCGCCACACATCGTCAGTGGTGTCGCTGTCGTAGCGCCCGTACAGCAGCAGCTTGCGCAGCTCGTCCAGCGGCATCGTCGTGTCCGGTAGGCCCGGTATTGGCCGGGCGTCGAGCACCAGCGGCGCGGGTTCGCAGGTCAACAGCTGAAACGCCTTCTCGGCGGTGGTCAGCGCCGTTCCGGCCGTCCTCGTGCGGGTGGTCGTTGCCATGGTGATGTCCCCTCGACGCAAGCGCCTCGCCTGTGCGAAGGCTCCGAGACGTCGATTGGGGCAGCCCGACCTGACACCACGCGCGCTTGTCAGACCGGGACAGGGCGTGTCGGGTGGTGTCAGGTTCGCCGCCGTGACCGCCCGCGCGAGGTTGTCAGGCGGCCGGGGTGACCGGTTCTGTCAGGCCGGGGGCGGGTTCGATCTGCCTGTCAGCGGCGCACTGGGAGCGTCAGTACGCCCGCCGGTCCGGGGGCCACCACGCCCATGGCCGACAGAAATCCACGCCGCGCACCGGTCCCCGTGGGGGATGTGGTGCCCGGCGACCCGCCCGTGCCGATCACCGTCTGGCCGGTCCCCGCCCCGCAGCCCGGCGAGACGATGTCCAACGCGATGGGCGTGCGGCTCGTCCACAACCTCACCCACCCATCCGATCTCGTCGTTGACCTCGCCGAAGGGCCGCAGCTGGCCCACGCGGTCATCGCCACGCACCGCCGCAGCCACCTGCACGCGCCCCGACAGGTCGGCTGGGGTCGGGAGGCCGCGACGCTGATCGTCACCGGCTGGCCGGTCGACGACACCACCTCGCCGGTCGAGTTCTTCGCCCGCTGCCGGGCCAGCCTCGTGGCGGGCGGCTGCGTGGCGGTGCTGCTGCCGCACGGCGACGTCGTCGCACCGGTCGACGTCGTCATCGCCGCGAAGCAGGCGGGGCTGGCGTACCTGCAGCACATCGTGGCGGCCGACCGGCCGCCTCGGCGTGGCCAGCAGGCGCAGCTGGACATTCACACCGACGTACTCATCCTGACCCGCAGCGCGACGGAGACCGGAGGCACCGATGGCTGACCCCATGCCGGTCACCTCGATGTGGCTGACCTGCCAACAGCCCGCCCGTGACCAGCGGCGAGGCCGCTACGTCCCGCAGACCTCCAGCCACCCGGGGAAGATGCTGCCCCACCTGGCCGCGCACGCGATCAGCTCGTACACCGCGCCGGGCGATCTGGTGTTCGACCCGATGTGCGGGTCCGGCACCACGCTGGTCGAGGCTATGCACCTCGGCCGGCAGGGGATCGGGATCGACATCGAACCCCGATTCACCGCGCTGGCCGCCGCCAACGTCGCTCTCGCTGCGTCGCAGGGCGCCGCCGGCGCGGCGCAGGTGCTCACCGGCGACGCCACTCGTCTCCTTGAACTGGTGCCCGCGTCCGCGGTCGGTCGGGTGAGCCTCGTGCTCACCTCACCGCCGTACGGGCGCGGGACCCACGGCCTCGTGCAGACGACGAGCACCGGGGTACGCAAGCGCAACCACCACTACGGGGACCGAGAGAATGGCAACCTCGCCTACGCGGGATGGTCCCGCCTGCTCGACGGGTTCGCCGCGATCCTGGCCGCCAGCTACCACCTGCTGGGCCCCGGCGGGACGTGGTGATCACCTGCCGGCCGGTACGCCGCCAGCGCGACGACCTGATCGACCTGCCCGGCGAGTTCCTCGCTGTCGCCCGGTCGGTGGGGCTGATTCCGGTGCAGCGGTGCGCGGCGATGCTCGCCGCCGTCCGCGACGGGCAGATCGTGCACCGTGCCAACATGTTCGGGCTCCTAGCCGTTCGCCGAGCCAGGGACGAAGGCATCCCGGTGCACCTGGTGGCGCACGAGGACGTGCTGGTCCTGCGTCGTTACTAGAACTCCGCGAGTTCGACTGAACCCAAGTGTTCGCACGGCGAATCCGGGTGTCCTGAGGGGCTGAACGAGCTGGGCTGTCAGGTCCTGCCAGAGCGGCGGACCTGACAGCCGCAGCCCCACCAGCAGCGACACGGCTAGCCTGAGGGCTCTCCTCCTTTATCTCTGTGTCTGATCTGATCCGTCACCCGCGACGGCACCGCGCCCACCTGCCTGGTCGGCCGCCGCTCGCCACGCTCGGATCCGGCACCCACCACCCCGGCCCTCTTCTGTCTGCCGTCGAGGGCACCCCCATCCGTTCAGGCGGCCACCACACGGTGGTCGCCTCTTTTCATGCACGAAGGAGGGCTGATGCTTCCCGCCACCCCCATTTCCACAGCCGCCGAGACGATGACCGACGGGAGTGTCCTGGACCAGGTCCGGGCCCTGCATGCCGAAACGATCACCGCCATCGAAAAGCGGCAGGCTCTCGCCGTCGACGCCCGTCGTGCGCTCATCGCCTCGCTGCGCAACCGGCTGATCTGCCGGCCCGGCTGTGAGGACGCACTCGCCGCATGGGGCCTGCCGCCGCTGCCGCAACGCTGGACCGTCTCCGCCGACGCGCAGCTGTCCTACACCCGGGCGCACACCAACCTCGAGCAGGCGCGCGAACAGGCCCGCTGGGATGTGCCGGAGGAACTGCGCCAACTGCAGCCGGCGATGGTCGTCTACCCGCGGCACGTCATTGAGGTGACCGTCGCACCGTGCGGCAACGACCAGCCCGGACCGCAGCGGTTTTCCATCACCGTGCAGGTGACGCTGCAGACCTGGGCCACCGCCACCCGGCAGGCCGACGCGCACGAAACGGCACGCACGCTCGTGGAAGGCCACCTACCGGCGCTGGCCGGCGCCGGGATCAGCGTGACCGCGCTCACCTGGCAGGCCGCCGACAACCCCGACGACGTCGCCCTCGATTACGCCAACACCGAAACCCCTGCCACCACTGCCGCACAGCCTGCCGATATCAACGACCTCACCGCCGCGACCGCGCGCGTGACGCCGCCGTGCGGGCCCTCGCCGACCTGCGGCGCGCCATTCGGACCTGGGCGATCCGCGCCCTAGTCGACGACGAGATCGGCGGCATCTACCAACACACCGCCCAGCGGGTCAACCAGTTCCTGACCGACCTCGGCCTCGGCCCGCTGCCGCGCGCACATCACGTCACGGTGGTCGCCGACCTGACACTGCCCGTCGCCGCCGGCACCGCCCGGCAGGCCTGCGACGCGGCCCGAGACACCATGCGCCCGGCCACCACCAGTTGGCCGGATGCGGCCCGGCCCTGGACCGCGTACGGCTGGACCGACCCCGAAGAAGCCGTGCCCGACGGCGACGGCTGGCGGGTTGCGTGGCGGCACGAGTACGAGATGTGGCTACGCGGCCACACGACCTCCGCCACTGCCACCACCGGCGCCGAAGCGCTCGCCCGCGGCGACCTGCGCCGGGCCCTGACCGGCGTCGGCTACCACCTGGTCGCGGTGAGCGTCACCGTCGAGGACGTCGGCGTCGACCTCTACCTGGACACCGACAACGACTGAACCCAGCGCTGCCCGCGGTCTTCGCTCCCGAGCAGGCGCCTCCTCACCCACCGTCCCGCGCTGCGGATGGCGCCTGCTCCCGCAGCGGAGCAGGCGGCGCAGACGCGGGCCAACCACCTCCAGCCCGGGCGCCCGCCGTCCACTTCCTGCCCCCTCTCACCTGGAGATCACCGTGTCCTTCACAGAGAACAAACTGACCGTCCGATCATCAGCGACCTGGTGGCCGCAGTGCCATACCTGCTCGGCTTCCACCCCAGCTACGGCAGCATCGTCGTGATCGCCTCCCGCGACCGGCGCGTCGTGTTCGCCGCCCGCGGCGACCTGCCCGCCCCCGCACACCTGCTGGACGAGTTCACCGCCTACCTGGTCCCGGTCGTGCAGCGGCAGCAGCCGATCACCGACCTGGTCCTCGTCGGCTACGGAACCCCCGAACACCTCGACCCGGCACTGCGCATCGTCGGCGACGCGTTCACCACCGCCGGCCTGACCGTGCGGGAGATGCTGCGCGTCACCGAAGCACGAATCTTCAGCCTCACCTGCCAAGACCCAACCTGCTGCCCGGCGGACGGAACCCCGTTCGACCCGACCGCGTCACTGGTCGCCGTCCACGCAACCGTCGCCGGGCTCGTCGCACGACCGGACCGGGCCGCGGTAGCCCGCCGCTTCACCGCCGGCGACAGCGCCGGCGACAGCATCCGCGGCGCCACCGACGCGGCCACCGCCCGCATGGAGGCGGTGGCCGCCAACGGCAGCGCCGCCGTATTCGAGGCCGGCGTGCTCGCGGTCCGCGACGCGCTGCGCCAGCACGACAACGACGTCCGCCTCACCGACGACGAGGTGGCCTGGCTGAGTGTGCTGCTGACCGACAGGCCGGTGCGAGACCTCGCCGTCGACCTCACCCAACCCCACGACCAACACATCACCTTCTGGGCCGAGATCACCCGCCGCGCCGACACAGCACTCGTGGCGGCACCGGCGACGGTGCTCGCCCTGACCGCATGGCGGTGCGGGGACGGGGCCCTGGCCGTCATGGCCGCCGAGCACGCCCTGCAGATCGACCCCGGCTATCAACTCGCCCACCTGGTCCTGCACGCCCTGCAGGCCGGGCTGCCACCCACCGCCATCGAGGAGGCCATCACCCGCACCCACCGCACCTCGACCCGCAACTCGGACACCGCCGACGAACAGGAGTGAGTCCTGATGGACCCGATCCGCGCCATCCTGCTGTCCCTGGCCCGCAACGCTGAGGAAGCCCGGCTGCGCTGGCACGCCGAACGCGCCGCCGTGCGAGCCCGCGGCGAAACGCCCACCCGCACCGACGCCTTCGTCCACAACGTTCAGGCCAACCTGTGCCTGATCACCGCGATCGGCGCCGCCGACCTGCCGGCGAACTTCCGCCTCTACGACACCACCCTGTCCCGCGACCCGCTCACCGCGGCCGCCCAGCTTCGCGAGGTCACCTCCGCCTACTACCCAAGCGGGGCGATCGAGGCCGAACACGAGGCCGCCCGGCTGGCCTACCGGGCCGCCCTCGCCGCACCGCTCACCGCCCCTGAACAGCACTACGTCGACCTGCTCGCTGACCTTCCGCCCGCCCGACGCGACAAGATCATCGAAGCCGCTGAGGAACGCGCCCAACACCGACCGGCATAGAGCACCGCACCGGCCGGGCTTCGCGCCCAGGCGCTTCGCCCCGCCGCCGCAGCGCCGCCTGTCCTGCGCTGTCAACGCCCTGGACGCTTCCAGGAGGTGGTGGCGGAGCCCCTGCGGCGCCCACTCGGTGCCCCCGCCAGGTCGGCAGCGCGCCAGCGCCACCTGGTAGCAACCCAGCCTTCAACGGCCGCCGAGCGGCCCGCTGCGGCTGCCTCACCCGAGCCCGACGGCAGCCATGCCACGAAAGGAATTCATGAGTCTCTACAACCTCACACCCAGACCCGGGTTCGAGCGGTACACCGTCCAGGTCGGCTGGAACCCGCACCGCACCTACGTCGCCACCATCGTCGACTTCACCTGGAACCCCATCACCGCACCGGACCGCCAACCCGACACCATCCACCTCGCGTCGAGACGATTCTCGACCCGGCCGAGGTGCTTGCGGCCGTCGAACCCTACGCCCACATACCAGCCGACCTGCCCGCCAGGCTCCGCGCTGATCAAGCCGCGCACCCACTGCGCCGCTGAGACCCACTCGCCGCACCCTGCACCCATGGGACGGCAACGGTGGCGCACGGCTCCGGAGTACGCCGACGAGCGGCCCCGGTGACGCAACCGCCCCGACAACGCCTCCCGGGAAGCGGTCACCACCGGTGCCGTTCACCCCAGCGGCACGAACCAAACCGCCCGCCAATGGCGGGCCGTCGTCGTATCAGGACCCGGGACGCGCCGCCTGCAAACGACCGCGTCCCGGGTTCTCCAAAAGGAGGAACCAGTGTCCCTACCACTGACCATGATCGCCACCAGCATGGTGGCGTTCAGCCTCGGCACGCTCACCACCTGGCCGATCATCCACCGCCTGCGCACCCAGCTCGCCGACGCCACCTGGGCGATGCTCCACGATCCGCTCACCGGGATGCTCAACCGCGCCGGCCTGCACGCCGCCCTCACCGACAGCACCGCCGCCCAGCCGGTCATCGTCGCCCTGATCGACCTCGACAACTTCAAACACGTCAACGACACCCACGGCCACGACGTCGGCGACCAACTCCTCATCACCATCGGCAACCGCATCACCGACCTCGCCGCACTCCACGGCGGCACCGCCGCCCGGCTCGCCGGCGACGAATACGCAGCCCTCCTACCGGCCCGCACCGACGACCTCGAGCGCGTCGCCGACACCTTCGCCACGGTCATCGCCCAACCCGTCACCCTCCCGGGAGGCGACGACGCCGTCACGCTCACCGTCACCGCCAGTGTCGGCCTCGTCCTCGCCGACACCACTGACTGCCTCACCGAGGTGGGCCTGCACCGGGCCGACGTCGCGATGTACCACGCCAAACGCAACGGCCCCAGCCGCCACGCCGTCTACCGCCCGGGCATGACCATGCCACCCGCCCAGCACCGCCGCGGACCCCGCCTACGCGACCGGCGCCAGAGCACCGGCGAGGTGACGGCATGAGCGCCACCCAAGAGGAGATGGCCTGCCAGGTCTGCCTCGCCCCGCTGAACACCCTCGGCATACCACCCACCTACGTACATCCCGCCCACCTGGCCACCGACGGCCACGACCCGGTACCGGTCAGCCGGCTCGACACCGTCCGCCGCAGCTGCGACTTCTGCGGCGACCCCTACCCGACCTGGACTCTGCACGGCGGCGAGGTCACCGCCCTCGCCGTCGGCCCCACCGCAGGACTCATCCAGAACTTCGGCCACGCCTGGGCAGCCTGCGCCACCTGCCACACCCACATCGACGACGGCCGCCACGATAAGCTAGCCGACCACGCCGCCCGGACACTCGGCCTCAGCGACCACCCGCAGGCGCGACAGCGCGTTGAAGAACTGCACCTGGCGTTCCTTGACGCCCAACTGCCCGGCCGCACGCTCATCACCACCACCGCGTGGCCGGCGACCACCATCACCGCCGCCGAGGTGCCCAAGGTCCGTGACCGGCTCACCCGCTTCTATCGAGGCAACGACCAACTGCCCGCCGCGCTCGGAATCACCAAAACGCGCGCGGAAATCGCCACTGGCCTGGACCGGTCGCACCTCTACTGGATCGACAACGACTTCACCGAACTGGCCGACCACGCCGCAGCCCAACTCCCGGACACCCCCATCAGCCGCGACGCCCTGCCCTCGACCGACGGGCTGCTCATCTGGGCGCGGCCACTCACACCCCGCCAGCTCGCCGCCGCATCCTGGACCGCCACCAACAACGGCCTGCACCTCGTCCACTACCGCACGATCGGCGCCGGCCTCCAACCCAGGCCCCTGCAGCGGCTCCGCGAACAGGTCGGCTGGCTCGCACCCATGAGCACCACTCGCCTCGGCGAACAGGAAACGATAGGCAATGACCATCCGTCGGCAGCCCTGGTAGCGACCTGGCTGCTCATCACCCAGAAAGCCGCAGAAGTGGCCACGGCAAGACCAGACAGGGCCGTGGCCAGGGCCTACGCCCGGATGAACCGGCCCACACCCGAGGTACGCATTGTGCGCATCCGCGGCCGCCACCTCCCGTCGGCGCAGAGGCCGTCGACGTCGGGCGATCCGCAGGGCTCTCAGACCAGGCGGTTCTGGGTGTCCGGCCACTGGCGCAATCAGGCCCACGGGCCACGCCGATCGCTGCGCCGCCCCGTCTACATCCACCCGTTCCTCAAAGGCCCTGACGATGCACCGATCGCCTTGAGCACCACGGTGCGCATGCTCAGCGCCGGCCATCCGGAACTGAAGGACCGCGAGTAGACGGCGCCTTGGGGTGGCGTGTCGGGTGCATGCCACCCCCCGACGCCTAGCTTGATCTTTAACCTGCTGGGCGGCAGCATCGACCCCGGTTGATCATGAGGACGGGCCTTGATCGATCATTCCTCTTGCTAAGGGACACAGCGCCACCCAGATGTCTCCCTCCGCAGGTCACACGAGGGTATGTTCGCTCGATGTACTCGATGCAGGTCTCTCATCACGTGAGTGCTTCGCGTCCAGCCGTCTACAGGGCGCTGTTGGACCCGGACGCGATCGCGAGATGGCGGGTGCCGGCCGGCATGAGCAGCTACGTGCATGAATTCGATGCCCGCGAAGGCGGCTTCTTCCGCGTCTCGCTCACATACGACGCGCCGGATGGCACCGGAAAGTCGGCGTCACATACCGACACTTACCATGGCCGTTTTCTGACGCTTGTGCCGAACGAGCAGTTGGTGGAAGTGCTCGAGTTTGAGACCGCAGACCCCGCGCTTCAGGGCACGATGACGATGACGACGACGCTCACCGATGCGGACGGCGGCACTGAGGTCCTCGTCGTGCACGACGGCATTCCCGATGGTGTGCCCGCGGCCGACAACGAGACGGGCACCCGCATGGCCCTGGCAAACCTTGCCCAGCTCGTTGAGGCGGACGAGCGCACCTGGTAACCAGCGATCGGCTTTCTTAGCCTCGCGTGTCGGGGTCCACGGCGGTGCAGGGCGGGCACAGCCGAACGTCCTCGCCGGTGGGGTCGGTGAGACCGGCGAGAACGTTCATGGGGTTCGCGTGTGGCGGTACCGGATTGACGCGGTGCGCGGGTGCGGCTCAGGCGGCGAGCGCCGCGGCCGCGGCCGCGGACACGGACCGTTGATTGGCGATGTGGCGGCTGATCGCGGCGCGGCCGGTGCGGGTGGCCGAGCGGTGCACGGCTTGGTGGGTGAGTTCGTCAGTGGTCTGCTGGCTGGTGACGCCGGTGAGCAGCCCTTTGGCGAGGGCGTCGGCGAGGCGGGTGTCGATGCGTCCCAGCCGCATGCGCAACGCGTCGACGGTGATGCCGAGGCGGGCGGCGACCGGTTCGATCGCCCGCCGCCCGAGCCGGATGTCGATGTAGGGCTGCTCGTCCTCCCGGTCGAGGATGCCCAGGCCGACCGCCCGTTGGACGAGCAGGTCCGGGTGCCCGTAGGGGACGGTGGGGGTGCGGGGACCGGTGACGTGGTCGAGGTTGTCCACCGCCGTGTACTCGCCGGCCTGTTGGCGCAGGGCGTAGCCGGCCCGAAACGCCGCCCCACACAGCGCCGCGTATGGGGCGTCGCGGGCCAGTGGTCACCGACACCCTCGGTTCGCTGCTGGCTCTCGCGCCCGTGCGGCGACGTCCGTCGACCGACGAAGGCATATGGACTTCCCCTGCCCGAAGCACGGCCAGCAGGCATGACGGCGAGACGCTGGTTGCAACAGGTGGCCAGCGATGTGGGGCGTTCGATGACTATGGGCGCCTCATTGTCTATGGCACGAGAATCGCTCGGTCCCTGATTTGGTCCCACAGCTGTACCGGGACCTCCGCGACGATCAACGCCTCGTCGACATCTGAGAACGCGCCGCCTCGCGCTTCACGAGCGTGCACAAGCAGCTCGGCGGTGGATGCAGGGATGCCGCACATCGTGGCGATCGCGTCCGCCGTTGCGCCATTTAGGTCGACCAAGCCGCCGTCGTCGTATGCCCGCCTCCGGTCTGGACGACCAATCCCTAGTTCACGTGCCATAAGGGGGTCTTTTGTGACGATGGCTCTCGCTTCTGCGCGCCTGGCACGAGCGGCGAGCACAGCGGCGACTGCCGGGTCGGCACCGGCGACCGGCTGGGGTGCTGGTGTGGCGAGTCCGTAGGCCTCACGCCGTAGTGGCGCGAGCTGAAAGCACGCAACGCCGAGAGTCGCGAGGCTTAGGACGACCGTCAGAAACTGGAGTACCGCGCCGACCGCTCCAACTGGATCACCAGCGGCATCGACTGGTGTCATGCCAGTTAGCGCGAGCATGAGTACAGCGACCCCGCCGTAGACCGCCGCCAGTCGTCGGATGTGTGGTCTGTTTAGCCGCTGGGCCGCATGTAGGAACGGCACCCACGCGAACAGTCCCGCCGTCAAGATGGTTAGCACGAAGTACCAGCGACCGGTTGGGGTGCGGCCTGACGCGGTGTTCAGTGTAGGCGGAGCCGGTACTTGAGGGGGTTGGGAGTCCATGTCGGCATACTTGCAACTCGCCGTCACGACCGCTACTCCCCGCGAGTCTCGTCATCGCTGAGCTTCCCCCGGTTGTCCGGACGGCCTCTGTGTGATGGTCAGGCCGCGGCTGCGGCCGGGGTGTGTTGTCGTTCGTAGTCGATCGGGGACAGGTTGCCAAGGCTTGAGTGGCGTCGGCGTGGGTTGTACCAGGCCTCGATCCACTCGAAGATGGCATTGGCCAGTTCCTGGCGGGTTGCCCAGGGCTGGCGGTCGAGCAGTTCGAGCTGCATGGAGCCGAAGAACGACTCGACCATGCTGTTGTCGTAGCAGTCACCGATAGAGCCCATCGAGCCGAGCAGCCCGGCCGATCGCAGCCGCTGCCCGAAGGCCCAGCTGGTATATTGACTGCCGTGATCGGAGTGGACCACGGTCTGCCCCTCGGTCGGGGTGCCGTCGCCAGCGGGCCATGTCCAGAGCGTCGATGACCAGCTCGGAGCGCAGGTGGTCGGCGATTGGCCAACCCACGACCCGGCGGGCGAACACGTCCAGCACCACCGCGCAGTACACCCAGCCGCCCTGGGTGCGGTGCTGGGTGATGTCGGTAACCCACAGCGCGTCCGGCCGGTCGGCGACGAACTGCCGGTTGACCAGGTCCGCACTGGGCTGGGCGGCAGGATCGCGCACGGTGCAGCCACGCCGCCGGCGCCGGTAGACGCCCTGGAGACCGGCATGTCGCATGAGCCGCTGCACCCGTTTGCGGCCGCACCGCACTCCTGCGGCCAGGCGCAGCTCGGCGTGCACCCGCGGGGATCCGTAGGTGCCCCGCGACATCTGATGGATGTCGCGGATCAGCTCACCGAGCGCCTGATCGGCCGCCTGGCGACGGGACACGGGCCGGCCGCGCCAGTCGTAGTAGCCCGACGTCGACACCCCCAGGACCCGGCACGCCACCGCCACCGCGTTCCCGCCAGCGGCGAGATCGGCGACGACCGGGTAGATCATTTTGGGAGGACATTCTCCCGCGCGAAGTAGGCCGCAGCCCGGCGCAGGATCTCGTTCTCCACCTCCAAGCGCCGCTTCTCCTTACGCAGCGCCGCGAGCTCTCTGCGTTCGTCGCTGGTCAGGCCCTCGCGCTTACCGTCGTCGGTGTCGGCCTGGGCCAGCCAGTTCCGCAGACACGACTCGGAGATCCCCAGATCCTTGGCGATCTCCCGGATCGGCTTGTCCCGCAGCCGAGCCAACTCGACCGCGCGCTGACGAAACTCCGGCGGGTGTGGTGCGGGCATCCGAACTCCTCCCTCGGCGACCAGTGTCGCCTCAGCTCAGGTGTCCGGGAAACCGGGGGAAGCTCACCTTCCGTTATGGGCCGATGCGGGACAGCAGTGCCCCACTGACGCTGGGCGGCTGACCAACCGTCCGATCAGACACCTCCCAGGGATCCCGTTACGCAATCGTGACACGCCAGCTGGTCGGCCGACTGCTCGCAGGACCTGCGCAAAGGCCTCGGCGCGGCGAAAGGGGTGAAGCCCGGACACCCCAGGTATTTGTACGGCCTGTTGACGGCAAAAAATGTCCTACACATGCTGTTTGCGCCATGGCAGCCATTGGACGGCCCCCTACAAATCCCGGGTTCGAGCACGAAGCGCTCGTGCTCGAACCAGCTTGCAGACGTCCGATTCGGCCGGAGCGGGCTCCACGACCTGAGCAGACGTCCAGGACGTCCACGGCCCCACCGACCTGGCCCGCAGCGGCATGTGCCCAATCGTCGACAGGGCACGCACCAGAGACAGCAGGCACCACTCCCGTCGGGCAGGTATCGGCATCCCGGACAACGAAGGAGAACGCGACTGATGACCAGTACCAAGTGCGGGTTGCACCGACGGACCCTGCTGGCCGGTGTCGCCGCCCTGGGAGCGGCGGCGGGCCTTCCCGCGGCTACCGCGCAGGCAGCGCCTGACTCCCCGGATGGCACGCCGACGGGGCGCTACCCGTCGAACTGGCCCGACCCCGAGCCGTATGGCCTTGCGGACACCCGCAAGGACCTGTGGCCGCGGGAGGACAACTCCTTCGTTCTGCCGCTCGAGTTGCGCCCGCGCGACGAGGGACTCGGCCGGGTCTGGATGCGCGACGCCTACGTCAACTGCTTCAGGGTTGCGGGCCGTCCGCTCTACGTCGCCACCGGCACCACCCGCGTGCCCGGGCTCACCACGGCCACCCCGTGGAACGACGGGGTCTTCGTGTGGACGGCGCCGTCCCTGCGCGGCCCGTGGCGGCTGGCCGACACCACCGGCGTCCGCCACGGCGCCGAGCGCGGCAAGGTGTGGTCGCCGGAGTTCGCCGGCGAGAACCGGCCCGGGCGCACGGTCGTCGCCCCGTGGCAGGAGTACTGGTACGACGACACCTTCGGCAAGCGCGGCAACGTCTGGGCGCCGGAGGTGCACTACTTCCGCGGCACCTGGTACATCGTCGCGTGCATGGGCGATCGCGCGCAGAAGGTCGGCTCGTTCCTGCTGGTGAGCGAGGGCGGCGTCGAGGGACCGTACCGGCTCGCCGCCGGCAACCTCGACAAGCCCTTCGGCGATGCGCTCCCCGACGCGCCGTACATCGATCCCGGGGCGCGTTTCCACATCGACGGCGGCATGTACACCGAGGGCGACGACGCCTGGCTGGTGCTGCACAACAACGTGTACGCCCGGTTCCGGGACGACATGGAGGACATCGTCCCGACGACGGACCTCCCGGCGTTCCAGCAACAGCCCTACTCCCCTGAGCCCTACCTGGAGGGCGCGTACGTCTTCAAGCACGGCGGCAAGTACTACCTGCTGCACGCCGCGTGGGACCGCACCTCGACCGCCGCCGACGGCAGCACCCGCCACGCCTACGACACGGCCGCCCCCAGCCGGACGCAGCACCACTACAACGCGATCGTCGCCGCCGCCGACCACTTCGAGGGCCCGTACTCCCGCCGCTGGACCCTGGGCGTGGGCGCCGGCCACAACAACATCTTCGAGGACGCCGACGGCGGACTGTGGGCGACCTTCTTCCGCAACCCGAACTTCGGCTACTGGGCCGACCCGGCACGCAGCGCCGACGCCGCGGTGCCCGGCGTCGTCCGCCTGGAGTGGACTGGCCCGCAGGGCAACCGCCTGTACGTCCGGCGCCAGAGCCGAGGCCTTGCCGTCAGCGAGTGAAGGCAAGGCGACGTGATCTCCCCGTGTCGGGCGTCAGCCCACGCAGCGCACCGGCCGGCTGATCCGCGTCCCCGCCCGATTGTTCCGCTCGCACTCCTACTGGAAAGGAACCCTGTGACCTGCCCGACCGCTCCGAACATCATATTCGCAATGTCCGATCAGGTCCGCGCCGACTTCACCAGAGGCGTGGGCTTCGAACTGGACACGATGCCCTTTCTCGACTCCATCGCCGCCCAAGGCACCCGCTTCCGCCGCGCCTACACCACCGCACCGGCCTGCGTCCCGGCGCGCACCAGCCTGCTCACCGGCAGATGGCCCAGCACTCACCGCATACGGCAGAACTCCAACACCAGCACGGTGGACGTGTCGCGCGGAGACGACCTGCTCGATGTGTTGCGCGGCGCCGGCTACCAGCTGTTCTACGCCGGCAAGACCCACATGTACCGAAACAAGGCGGAGGACTACGACGCCTTCTCCGAGTACGGGCACACGATGGCGCCGGACACCACCGCCGAGCAGCGCGCCTTCACCGCCTATCTGAACTCCATCGACATGGGCCCGACGCGCGAACCCACCCCGTTCCCGGCGGAGCAGCAGTATCCGTACCGGATCGTCTCCGACGCCATCCAGCAGATAGACGCCCGGGACCCGGACAAGCCGTTCTTCGCCTTCGTCTCCACGCCCGAGCCGCACAACCCGTACCAGGTGTCGGAGCCGTACTTCTCGATGTTCGCCGAGGACAAGATCCCCAACCGGCTCTCTGGCCCCGAGGCCGCGGAGGCCAAAGGCGGCGCCTACAAGTGGCTACGTGACCTGGTGGAGGAGAAGCGGCCCGGCTACGACGACATCTGGCGCCGCTACCGTGCCACCTACTGCGGCATGCTCCGCCTCATCGACGACCAGTGGCGCCGGCTCGTCGACCACCTGAAGGAGCAGGGACTGTATGACAACACCCTGCTGATCTTCCTCGCCGACCACGGCGACTACGCCGCCGAATACGGCCTGCAACGCAAGGGCGCCGGCATCCCCGAGGTCCTGGCGCGCATCCCCATGATCGTGCACGGCTGCGGCGTCGAAACTCAGGACAACAAGAAGGACTTCGTCTCGATCGCCGACATCCTGCCCACCGTGTGCGAGGCGATCGGCCGTCCCATCCCCCTGGGTGTCCAGGGCCGCAGCCTGTGGCAGATGCTCACCGGCTCCGACTACCCGGCCGCGGAGTTCGCCGACATCGTCACCGAGCGCGGCTACGGCGGCCTACCCTAGCCCGACGACGCCCGGCCACCGCTGCACTTCCCCTACGAAGGCACCAGATACGACGAGCTGAACAGCGTGACCCAGAGCGGCTCGTCACGGATGATCCGGTACGACAACTACAAGCTCTACGAGCACGTCTCCGACCCCGGTGAGCTGTACGACCTCGAGAAGGATCCGATGGAGCTGCACAACCGCTTCGACGATCCGAGCCTGCGTGGCGTCAAGGCCGAACTCATGCAGCGACTGCAGCGATGGTCGGTCCGGCTCACCGACGACCTGCCGAAGGGGAAGTACAACGCCAGGCTCGCCCAGCACAACTGGTACCGGACCTCGGAGGCGCACGGAGCATGACCGAATCGATCCGCCGCAGCGACGGCAACCCGCAGCCTCGCCTATCACGCCGTACGGTCCTGCGCGGTGCCGCCGCCGTCACCCTGGCCACGGCAGCCACCACCGCAGCCACCGCCAAAACCGCTTCCGCGGTCGGAACCAGCCGTTCCCTCGCGGTCGTCGACTACCCCGGCGCGCAGTGGCTACCAGCCTCTCCCGCCAACTACCGCCCCGCGGGCGCCCTCGCAACCATCCGATCGACTACGTGGTCATCCACGTCACGCAGGAGCACTTCGACGACGCCCTCGCCGTCTTCCAGAATCCCGACCGGCAAACCTCGGCCCACTATCTGCTCCGCTCGGCAGACGGCCACATCGGCCAGTGCGTCCGGGAGAAGGACATCGCCTGGCACACCGGCAATCCCGACTACGACAACCGCAGCATCGGCATCACACACGAGGGCTGGGTCAATTCCACCGCATGGTTCACCGAGGAGATGTACGCCTCCTCCGCGGCGCTCACCGCGGCCGTGTGCGCACGCCATGCAATTCCACTGGACCGAACCCACATCCTCGGTCACAACGAGGTGCCCAGCGCCACCCACACCGACCCCGGAGCCAACTGGGACTGGGATCACTATCTCGAACTGGTCCGGAAGGTGAGAACCGAGAGGTGAGGCGGACCCCGAGGGGGCGGCGCTACCGCGCCAACCCGGGCGGCCTGGGGTCCGCGCCGGGGGCTTCAGGTGTCCTCGCCGGCCGCACGGTCTGGGCCTCGGTGGTCGGCAGCCCGACCATGGCCGACGACCTGCGCACGACTTCGGTCGACCGGCTGCGACGCCTCGCCGACGTGGTCGACGACGCCGTGTCGCACTGAGATGGTGCCCCTCGGCGACGTGCTCGCGGTCGGCGCGGTCGCGCTCGGCGCCACCATGCAGAGAGCAACCGGCCTGGGCTTCGCCCTGGTGGCCGCCCCGTTCCTGGTCGTGATCCTCGGCCCCTTCTCGGGCGTGACCCTGGCCAACCTGCTCTCAGCGGTGATCAACCTGATCGTGCTGTCCGTGACCGCCCGGGCGCTGCGCCGCCGCGTGGCCGTCCAGATGATCACCGGCGTGATCCTGGCCCTGCCACTGGGGGTCTGGGTGGTCCGGGAGCTGCCGGGCCCGGTCTTGCTCGTCGGCATCGGCCTGATCACGGCGGGAGCCGTGACCTGGGTGGCGGTGGGCCAGAGCATGCCCGTTCTCAGGCAGCGGGGCGGGGCGGTGGCGTCGGGGTTCGCATCAGGCTTCTTCAACACCACGGCGGGGACGGGCGGGCCGCCACTCGCGGTCTACGCCGTGAGCACCGACTGGGAGCACCGCAGCTTCGTCCCGACCGTGCAGCTGGTCGGCCTGGTGACGAACGTGCTGTCGCTTGCGGCGAAGGGTCCTCCGGTCCTGTCGTGGAGACTGCTACTGGCCTGCGGGGTGGCGATGCTGATCGGGATCGGTGGCGGGCACTGGCTGGCGCGGTGGTTGCCGGAGACGGCTACCCGGCGTTGGGTGCTGGCGCTCGCCCTCATGGGAAGCGTCATTGCGATCGCCAAGGGGCTTTCGGCGTGGTGAGACGACGTTCCTCAACCTCGCACGCGGGCAGGCCGACGCCTCCGGGCGCGTCGACCCGGTGGCCCCGCCACGTCTTCAGTCAGGGCAGCGACCCGGATCCACGGTTCAGCCTCGCCAACGAGCGCACCTTCCTGGCGTGGATCCGAACCTCTCTGGCGCTCTTCGCCGCAGGCGTGGCGTTGGAGGCGGTGAACCTGCCGATCGTGCCCGGGTTGCGCCGAGCGTCAGCGATCGTGCTGATCCTGCTGGGCGTCGCCGCCCCGGCCCAGGCCTGGTTCGGCTGGGTCCGCACCGAACTCGCCCTGAGACGGGGAAGAGGCCTCCCGCCACCGCTGATGGCCGTGCCGGTCGGTGGGGGTCTCATGCTCGTCGGCGTCCTGGTCCTTCTGGGGCTCATCCTGTGATCGACCATGGCTCCTCGCCGTCCCCAGACCCCTCCCCGGGGCCGGTCTCGTCGGCTGATCGCGGGTTGCAGGTGGAACGCACAGTGCTGGCGTGGCGGCGTACCGCAGCCGCCCTTGTCGTCGCGTCGGCTGCCGTCGGCCGCTTCCTTCTGCCGCACCTCGGCGGATGGATCTTCCTGGCCGCCGTCGTCAGCGCGACGACGGCCGTCATCGTCGCCGCAGCGGCGCTGCGGCGGCGCCTACCACCTTCTACTGCCTCTGCCGTGCTGAGCTCGGCCCGTCCGCCCGGCCCCTGGCTGGCGGCGGTCGCGCTCGCAACCGCCGCCGGCGGTCTCAGCGTGGCACTCTCCGTACTGGCCGGGTCACACTGACCCTCACCTTCTTCAACCACTGGTTTTCGCGCGCCGCACCGCCAGGTTCCATCCGGCGGATCATGGACAGCCAGAGCCGGATCGCGGCGACGGTGACGGTGCCGTGGAAGACGTGTGCCCGCTTGTCATACCTCGTGGCCACGGCCCGGAAGTTCGCCAGGGCACTCCGGTCCGCTCCCCGAAGAGGATCCCGTCGATCACCCTGCGGTGGCTCTTCCAAACGCCCGCCCCGCTGGCCCGTCTTGGGCACATGTGGCTTCAGCCGGCGCCCAGAGCTTCCGCGATGTCGGTGCCCGGCCGCCGTGGACGCGCACCAAAAACCATTTTGTCATCTGTTCACTGTCGAAATCAGGCTCACTAACCTGCCTCGCAGGCAGGGCAAACGCCCTGCATGACTAGGAGGACGTGACTGATGAGCAGTTCCGACAACGGGTTGCACGTCGACCGGCGGTCCTTGTTGGCCGGTGTCGCTGGCTTCCTCGGAGTGGCGACACTTCCCGCTACCGCAGCACAGGCGGCACCGGCGGAGGTCGCGTCGACGCGGCCGTACCCGTCGAACTGGCCCGACCCGGAGCCGTACGGGCTCGCGGACAACCGGCTGGACCTGTGGCCGCGTGAGGACAACTCCCTCATCCTCCCGCTCGAGCTACGTCCCCGGGACGAGGAGCGCGGCCAGGTCTGGATGCGGGACACCTACGTCAACTGCTTCGTCGTCGACGGCCGTCCGATCTACGTCGCCACGGGCACCACCCGGGTGCCGGGGCTCGGGGCGGCGGCCCGTGGAACGACGGCATCTTCGTGTGGGTGTCCCCGTCCCTGCAGGGACCGTGGACGTTGGCCGACACCACCGGCATCCGGCCCGACGCCGAGCGGGGCAAGGTGTGGTCACCCGAGTTCGTCGGCGAGAACCGGCCGGGACGCACGGTCGTCGCTCCCTGGCAGGAGTACTGGTACGACGACCAGTTCGGCAAGCGCGGCCAGGCCTGGGCGCCGGAGGTGCACTACTTTCGCGGCACGTGGTACATCGTCGCCTGTATGGGTGACCACTCCCGGAAGGTCGGGTCCTTCCTGCTCGTGAGCGAGGGCGGGGTCGAGGGCCCGTACCGGCTCATCGAGGGCAACCTCGAGAAGCCCTTCGGTGACTCCTTCATCGGGGGACCCAAGTTCATTCCGCCCGGCGCCTACCACCACATCGACGGCAGCCTCTACACGGAGGGCGACGACGCGTGGCTCGTGCTGCACAACGACCTGTACGCGAAGTTCCGGGACGACATGGAGGACATCGTCCCGACGACGAACCTCCCGAAGTTCCAGCAGATGCCCTATTCACCCGAGCCGTATCTCGAAGGCGCGTACGTGTTCAAGTACGAGGGCAGGTACTACCTCCTCCAGGCCGCGTGGGACCGCACGTCGATCAATCCCGACGGCAGCACGCGGTACGCCTACGACCCGCCCGGCCCGGGTCGCACCCAGTATCAGTACGACGCGATAGTCGCGGTCTCGGACAATTTCGAGGGACCGTATTCCAAGCGGTGGACCGCGGGTGTCGGAGCCGGCCACAACAACTTTTTCGTGGATCGCAGCGGCCAAGTGTGGGCGACGTTCTTCCGTAATCCCAACTTCGGCTACTGGTCCGACCCGTCGCGCATCGCCGACGCCGCCGTGCCCGGTGTCGTGCGTGTCGAATGGACCGGCCCGGCGGGCAGCCGCCTGTACGTCGAGCGCCGGAACCCGGGCCGGACGATAACCGCCTGACACATCGGTGCGACGGCCGTTTCTCCTGCTCGGAGACCGGCCGCCGCACCGTGTTCACCCCTGGCCCGGCAACCGGGCGGTGAAAGTGACGCTGGGTGTCGAGGTGCCCGGCCGGCCGGAGTCACGCCAAATTTGATTGTGTCGGATCATTGCCGGAACAATCTGACCTTCCTAACCTCGGCAGCGCAATGTAAATGCCTCTCGGGAGGAATGGAATGTTACGTCGACTGTTGTCGGTAATCGCTGTGGCAGCGGGACTCGTGTCGGCCGCGACGCCATCGGCCGTGGGCGCGCAGGCCGGTGTTGTACCCGATACGACGCCCGACGGTTCCATGACCCGCGCACACGCCGCCGACGGTGTTCTCGGTGCCAACTTCAACCAGAATCTCGACAGCGTCAACTACCGGGAACTGCAGGCCGCCCGGGCCACCTGGATTCGGGGATTCTTCACCATGCCGGCCGCGGACCACGGCGACCCCGCGGACACGACCACGCTCCGTACCGTGCTGGACGCCGCGCGGCGCGGCTACGGCACTGCACTCAGCCTGAAGTTCCCCCTGGCCGAGACGGAGATGCCGGCGGCGGGCACCGAAGCGATGGCCGGCGAGATGGCCCGCCTGGAGAAGGTTCTGCCGGTCGTCATGGGACGGGTGGACCTCCTGGTGATCGGTAACGAGCCGTTCATCGAGAGCCGCCCGCAGGACCGCACCGACGTCCTGAACCACTTCTACGAGGCCGTGGCCCAGCGGGTCATCGCCTATCGCCGGGCGCACTGCGCGCCGGCCTGCAAGACACGGCTCTACATGGGCGCGCTCAACCGCCTCGACCTGCCGGACCGCCGCACACCGGCCGCTGAACGCTGGATGCGGTTCGTCCGGGAGACACCTGACATCCAGGGCGTCGACATCCATCCGCACGTGCCGAGCCGGGAAGCGGCCCAGCCGTTCCTCGACTACGTACTTCCTCGGCTGCGACCCAACCAGACGTTCCTGGCCACGGAGTTCTCCCTCGTCTGGTACTGGAAGGAGCACATGGGCGACCCGGTCTCGGCCGGCTTCGCCGAGCGCTACGGATTCCCCGCCGACGCGAAGGTCTGGCAGGTGATCCAGGCAGCAATCGCGCGCCCGTTCCCGCAGCAGCAATGGGACGACTTCCTGTCCAGCAGCCCCTGGTTGGAGAGCCAGAAGCACTACCTGCGCGACCAGATGGAAACGTTCCGGGCCACCGGGCGGTTGGCCATGGCCAGCTACGGCTTCAGACAGGACACTCTCATGGTGCAGAACTTCGGCCCGGACAAGGTGCCGTGGTTGCTCAACAGCGTGTTCGCGCCGTACACGGTGCAGTCGGCGGCCAACGGGCTGGCCGGGCGGGGCTACCCGTGGATCGACGACTTCCGCGACCTGCAGCTGGCTCCGGAACAGAGCCGGGGCGATGAGGAGGCAGTGCCCGGCATGTGAGCCCGCATCGTCGAGTCGGCGTCGCTCGGCGGCGAGGAAATCTCGAATGGGCCACCGCCGGAGAGACCAAGCCTTCACCACGTCGGCACGGCATGTTTCCGGCCGTTGCACGACGGTCGTGTCCGGCCAAGCCACACCACCGCACGGCGCAGCGGACCGATTCCGCCGATTCGTCGTGCCGTGGATCTCTGCAACGACAAGGGAGATGCGTAGATGACAGCTCTTTCCACCCTCCGGCCGCTCATCGGCACGGTCCTCGCGGTGCCGTTGCTCGTCACCGGCATCGCGTTCCCCCACGCGGTCTCCGCAGCGACCGCCTCGCCCCCGCCGGCGCCCGCCCATCAGGTCAGTACGTATGCGAATCCGGTGAGCCAGAACGTTGTCGACACCTTCCCCGATCCGACCATGATCCGCGGCAAGGACGGCGCGTGGTACGCCTACGGCACCACCAACCCGATCTTCAACAGCAAGGGCGAGGCGGGCGAGCACATCCTGCCGATGCTGCGATCGACCGACATGGTCTCCTGGCAGTACGCGGGAGACGCGATCGCCGCCGGCGCGACCCCCACCTGGTGGCCCGCCGGGACGCGACCCTGGGCGCCGGACATCAGATATGTCGACGGCACCTACCACCTGACCTACAGCCTCTCTGGCGGCGGAGTCGCACTGTTGACCAGCGACCATCCCACCGGGCCGTGGACCGACCATGGCCTGCTCGTCCCGGCGAACAACAGTGGCTGCCCCACGGGCAGCATCGACCAGGCGATGTTCACCGACTCCGACGGCACGCACTACCTCTACTGGGGCAGCTACGACACCATCTGCGTCTCGGCGATGACCCCGGACGCGACCGCGCTGACCGGCCCGGTGACCCAGGTGGCTCAGGGACGGCGTGCCGAGGGCGGCTTCGTCGTCAAGCGCGACGGCCACTACTACCTGTTCTTCTCCGACGCCGGCTGTTGCGACGGCGCGTTCAGCGGATACACCGTCAAGGTGGGACGCGCCGACGACCCGCGCGGGCCGTTCGTCAACCAGGAGGGGCAGTCCCTCACGGACCGGGGGAGCAAGGGTGGCATCGTCGCCGCCGCCAACGGCAACGGCTTCGTCGGGCCGGGACACAACGCGATCCAGACCGACCTCTCCGGCCAGGACTGGCTCGTCTACCACGCGATCCCGGCCGACGATCCGGACTTCCCGCCGGTGAGCGGTGGCGGCGGGCGGTTGGCCGCGCTGTCGAAGCGACCACTGATGATCGACCGCCTCGACTGGATCGGGGGCTGGCCGGTGCTGCGCGCCGGGGCCGGGCCGTCGAGCGGTGAGCAGTCGGCACCGGTCACCCAGGCCGCCGCGGGCAGCACCTTCAACGACGCAATCCCGCCCGAGTGGGTTCCCGCGGGAGCCGGCGTCGGCGAGTGGACCGTCACGCAGGTGCCCGACGCGCAGGGTGTGCTGTCCCAGGCCGGCTCCCCGACGCAGCCGTCGCTGTTCGTCCAGGCTGCCCCCGTCTCCGACGACCGGCGGATCGAGGGTGATCTGCGCCTGCCACAGGCCGGTGACACCGGTTCGGTCGGGCTGGTGATCTCCGACCGTGGCCCGCAGAATCGCGTCGTCGCGTGGCTCGACCGCGGCCGCCGGGCACTGGTGGTGTCGGTGACCGACCGCGGGAACACCACCGAGACCAGCGCTCCGCTGCCCGCGTCCTTCGACCTGGGCAGCTGGCACACGGTTTCCGCCGAACTCAGGGGTACCAGCCTGAGCGTCGACGTCTCGGCGGACCGGCTGCGCGACCCCCAGGCGGTCGTGCACACCTCGCTCCCGGACACCCCGGCACCCGGCCGAATCGGCGCGGCGTCGCTCAACGCGCCCGGGCAGGCGGACAACATCAGCGCGGCACCTCTCTATCAGCCGGTCACCGAGCGAATGTCCGACCCGGTGCTGGGCGATCTCAAGCCGGCCTACTCGGACGAGTTCAACGCAACAGGCCGCCCCGAGTCGTCCGACCCGTCATGGGGCTGGGTCCGCGGGACGTCGGCCGCCGCCAGCGAGAGTGGTGGCGCCCTCACGTGGTCCACCCAGAGCGCCGACCTGTACAACGCCAACAACACGGCATCGGTGCTGCTGCGCGACGCGCCTGAGGGCGACTTCGCGGTGGAGACGAAGCTGGACTTCACCGGCACGAACCCCGCGCAGCAGGCGGGCATCGTCCTGTACGAGAACGACGACCGCTACCTCAAGCTGGTCCACTCCGTGCTACCGATCAACCGCATTCCCGGTGCGGTGACACACCAGACCGAGTTCGGCAAGGAGGGTGAGCGGTCTACCACCACGCCCCCGATGCCGGTGTTCAACGGGCCGATGTTCGGCGGTCCGCCGGCTGGGACGACGTGGCTACGTCTGGTCTACCACTACGACGCCGCCCACCAGGAGCATGACGTGCGGATGGCGTCCAGCACCGACGGGACGCACTGGGTGTGGGGCGGCACCTGGTCGCTTCCGATGCGCGGCAAGCTGCGGATCGGGCTCGTCTCGATGGGCGGTGCCGGGGCAGTCGCCAGCTTCGACTACGTGCGCACCTACGGGCTCGTCTCCCGCTGACCGGGCAGCAGCCGGAGAGGCCGGTACGCCAGTGGCGTACCGGCCTCTCCGTGCCAGGGCTGCCGGTCAGGTGACCGGCCCGAGGGCGACCGTGCGGAAGCCGGCGTTGCCCATGGACGAATCGGGTGTGTTCGCCGAGCGGGCAGAGTTGCGGTACCGGTTGCAGTAGGAGTCGTGGCAGAGGTAGGAGCCCCCGCGCAGCGCTCGGGCGCTCCCGGACAGCGGCCCCTGCGGGTCACGCTCCGGCGAGTGCGCGTAGTAGCCGGGGTCGTACCAGTCGGAACACCATTCCCAGACGTTGCCGACGGTCTGCCACAGGCCGAAGGCGTTCGGTGCGAACGTGCGGACCGGTGCCGTGGTCAGGTATCCGTCGTCGAGGTCGTTGCGGGTCGGGAAGCGGCCCTGCCAGATGTTGCAGCGCCACCTGCCGTCGTCGTCGAGGAGGCGATCCCCCCAGGGGTACCGGGCGCCGTCAAGACCGCCGCGGGAGGCGTACTCCCACTCGGCCTCGGTGGGCAGTCGGCGGCCGGCCCACCGGCAGTAGGCCATCGCGTCGTTCCAGCTCACCTGGACGACCGGGTGGTCGTCCAGCCCGTCGAGGTCGGAGCGCGAGCCGTGCGGATGCCGCCAGTCGGCCCCGCGCACGCCGAGCCACCACGGGGTGCCGGCCGCCGGGCCCATCACCTCGTCGGGGGCGGCCCGGACGGCCAGGTGGAACACGGCGGAGAAGCCGAACGTCTCGGCCTCGGTGCGGTAGCCCGTGGCGGCCACGAAGCGCGCGAAGTCGGCGTTGGTGACCGGGGTGGTGTCGATGGCGAACGGCGAGAGGATGACTGGGTGGACGGGGCCCTCACCGTCACCGGCGTTGCCGTCGCCGCTTGCGTCGCCCATCCCGAACCGGCCGCCCGGCACGTCCACCTGTGCGGCGGTGTGCCGGCTGGTGGCCGACCGCGCGGCCGCGGTTGCGGCGGGGGACCGGACGGTGACGCTTGGCTCGGGCTCGGGGGCCGCGACCGGGGGATCACCGGGTCCGAGCGCCGCCTGGACGGCTCGCACGCCGGGTGCGCAGCAGGCGGAGCGGTGCTCCCGGGGATCGTCGTGCCGTTGGTTCATCGGCACTCCGACCAGCTCGCGGCCGGGCGGTCCCGGCGGAGACGCTCCGGCACCGGGTGGCTCGGGTGCGGTTCGTCGCCGACGGCCGCCTGGGCCAGCCACATTCGCGCCTTGAGGTCCTCACGTACCTCGACGTAAGCGGGGTCGTCATAGACGTTGCGCACCTCGTTCGGATCCTCGAGCAGGTCGTAGAGCTCCCACTCCGGTGGATAGGTTCGCGATGAGCTGCCGGGGACGCCGAGGCCGTCGTTGTAGAAGTAGATGAGCTTGTGGCGGGCGGTACGGTATCCGTAGTGGGCTGGTGTCCGGTGGTTGCTGTCGTCGTGCTCCCAGTACCGGTAGTACATCCCCTCCGCCGGGGGCTCGCCCCGGGTGCCGGTCAGGTCGGGCCAGAAACTGCGGCCCTGCATCCGCTCGTGGTACGGCACGCCGGCGCGTCCAGGATCGACTGTGCGAAGTCGACGTTCGTGACGATCCCGTCGTGCACCTGGCCGCCGGCGACCGCCCGTGGACAGCTCAGCAGCAGGGGCATACGCAGCGACTCTTCATACATGAAGCGCTTGTCGAACCACCCGTGCTCACCCAGGAAGAAGCCCTGGTCGGAGGAGTAGATCAGGACGGTGTCGTCGAAACGGCCCCGCTGCCGGAGCCAGTCGATGACCCGGCCCACGTTGTCGTCGACGGAGGCGACGCAGGCCAGGTAGTCCTCCATGTACCGCTGGTACTTCCACCGGGCCTGCTCCTCGTACGACATCCCGTCGGGGACCGGCTGTTTGAGGTCCTCCAGCGTCAGGTGGTCCGCGATCCGCATGGCTGCGCGTCGCGCTGAGGAGGTGCGCGTGGCGTAGTCGTCGGCGAAGGTGACGGGCACCGGGATGTGGCCCGCGTACATTCCGGCGTGCGCCTCGTCGGGCTCCCACGAGCGGTGGGGCGCCTTGTGGCAGATCAGGACGCACCACGGGTCGTCCCCGTCCAGCGAGTCGAGCCACCGCAGGGACAGGTCCGTGATGACGTCCGTGGCGTAGCCGCGTTCGGTACGCAGGCCCTCGGCGGACAGGAACCGGGGATCGAAGTATTCACCCTGTTCGATTAGCACGTCCCAGTAGTCGAAGTTCTGTGGGTCGTGCCCTGCGCCGTCGCCCAGGTGCCACTTGCCGACGATCGCGGTGCGATAGCCGGCGTCGCGGAGCTGGGAGACGAAGGTCGGCTGGGCCGCGTCGATCGGCGTGACGAGGGTCTTCACCCCGTTCACGTGGCTGTACGTGCCGGTGAGGATCGTGGCGCGACTCGGCGAACACAGCGAGTTGGTGACGAAGCAGTTTTCGAAGCGGACCCCGTGCTCGCCGATCTCGTCGATCCGCGGCGTGCGGTTGACGGCCGACCCGTAGGCGCCGACGGCGTGCGCGGCGTGATCGTCGGTGAGGATCATGACGATGTCGGGCCGTCGAGGTCGGCCGTTCGACGCGCCCGAGGTCACGGGTTCGACCCCTGGTAGGTCGCCTCGTCCAGGCCGCTCAGCGTCGGGTCGTAGCGGGTCTCCCCGACGTCGTACATGGACGTCATCCAGTGGTAGAACTTGTCGCCCCGTTCCTGCAGGAGCTGGTACAGCCGGTGCATCATCCGCGTCCGGATCTCCGCCATCTCGGGGTGCTCGTAGACGTTGAGCAACTCGTCCGGGTCGAGCTGCAGGTCATACAGCTCGTTCACCGAGTCGGGGTTGACCACAAGCTTGTAGCGGTCCGTCCGCAGCATCCGCTGCGCATACGGGAAGTGGTGGCCGTGGAACTCGCACACGAGGTCCTCCTCCCAGCGCGCCTCACCGCCGCCGACCAGCGGCAGCAGGCTGCGCGAGTCGACCGCCGACTTCGGGTCGAGACCGGCGAGTTCGAGGATCGTCGCCGTGCAGTCCAGCAGGCTGACGAACTCGGTGCGGACCACGCCGCCAGGCTCGCCCGGCACCCGGAGCAGGCCCGGGGTGCGGTAGATGTCCTCGTACATCGCCGGCCCCTTGTCGTGCAGTCGGTGCGCGCCGGTGAACTCTCCGTGGTCGCAGGTGAAGAACACCGAGGTGTCCTCGACGAGACCGAGGCGTTGCAGGGCGTCCAGCACGCGCCCGATCTGCCGGTCGATGAGCGCCACGTAACCGTGGTACACGGCGATGAGTTTGCGGGTGGTCTCGATCGGCATGGTGTCGAAGGTCCAGTGCGCGCTGTAGTTCTTCTGCACCGGGGGTTTGCCGTGGAAGGTCTCGGCGACCGAGCGCGGCAGTTCGACGTCCGCGGGATCGACGAGGTCGAAGTACTCGTCCGGGAGGATGTACGGCAGGTGCGGGCCGAAGAAGTGCAGGGCGAGGAAGAACGGCTGGTCGCGGTCCCGGGCGGCCTCCGCGTACCGTTCGAGGAGTTCGATGGTGCGGGTGGCCAGGTAGTGCTCGAAGGTCGCCTCCACCGGCTGGTGCAGGCGTGCGGCCAGCAGGTTGCCGGGGCCGCCGTTGGGCAGCGTACCGCGGATCCGGTCGGAGATCTCGTAGGGCGGGAGGTCCCGCTCGGCGAGATAGGCCAGGTAGTCGGGGTTGTCCACGGGGTTGTGCCAGCCCGGCAGCTCCGGCCCGTCGAAGCCGAAGTCGCGCGCTGTCTTCTCCGTGCCCACGTGCCACTTGCCGATGAGGCCGCAGTTGTAGCCCGCTTGCCGCAACGCCGCCGAGAAGGTGAACTGCCCGTCCGGCAGGTCCTCGATGTATCCCACGTTGCGTTCGTTGTTGGCCAGCAGTTTGTGGCGGAAGGGCGCCTGACCGGTGAGCAGGCTGGCCCTGGCCGGAGTGCAGATCGCGGTGGGCGTGTACCACCGGTCGAACCGGGTTCCGGTCCGTGCCAGCTCGTCCAGGACGGGCGTCGCCCGGGGGCTGCCGTACACCCCGAGCGTGTCCGCCCGGTGCTGGTCGGTCATCAGGAAGAGGATGTTCTTCGGTCCGGTCACTGGGCTGCCGCCATGAACAGGTCGCCGGTGTAGTAGCTCTTCGGGTCCGCCGGAGACTTCAGCTTGCCCGCCTGGACGAAGTAGTCGCTCATCCCGGTGAGCCACTTGTCGATGGTGCCGTCCTTGGTCATCGTGTCCAGCTCGTCGACTGAGAGGACCTTGACGTTGGCCGCGTCGGCCTTGACCTGGTCCACCGGGATTTTGAGCATCTTCGCGGTCAGCGCGATGCTCTGGTCCATGTTCTCGGAGCGGTAGCGCATCGCGTCGCGCAGCACGGCGAGCACCTTCTCGGTCTTCGCCTTCTCGTTGGCGACGACCTGGTTGCCGGCGACGAACGCGGTGGGGAAGGAGACCTCGGAGGCGAAGTCGTCGTTCTTGGCGAGCTCGACCAGGTCCGGTACCTGCTTCTTGATCGTCGCGGTCGCCGGATACCAGAAGCCGGCGGCGTCGATCTTCTTGGACGAGAACGCCGAGACGATCGTGGAGGGGTCCATCGGGACGACCTTGACGTCCTGTTTCGTCATGCCCGCCTTCTTCAACGCGAGCGTGAGGATCATGTCACCCGACGTGCCCTCCGGGACGCCGACGGTCTTGCCCTTGAGCTGCTGGATGGACGTGATACCGGGCTGGGCGATGACCCGGTCGGCGTTGCCCAGGGTGTTGATCGCGACGACCTTGGCCTGACCGGAGGCGGGCAGCCACATGGCGCCGGGCCCGATGTAGCCGAAGTCGAGGTCGCCGGCACCGAGGGCCTGGATCTGCAGCGGACCGTTCGTGAACACCTTGGCGTCGGCCTTGAGCCCGTGCTTCGCCCAGAGCTTCTGGTCGTTGGCGATGGCGAGCAGGCTGGTGCCGTTGAAATCGCCGATGTATCCGAACGTGACCTCCTCCGCCTTGCCCCCGGAGCCGGAGCCGGAGTCACTTTCACAGCCGGTGAGCAGCGCGGCGACGATGGCACCGGCGGCGGCGCCGGCGAGGAGTCTGCGGGAGGTTCTCATGATCAAAACGTCCTTCGGATCAGGCCGTCGTGAGTGACGGTGCGGGGGGTGAGGAAGGGGTGGTGCCGTCCTGGTGGTAGACCGAGTGCCAGACCCGGTTGCGGAGCGCGGCGAACTCGGGGCTCAGCCGAAACTCCTCCGATCGGGGATACGGGAGGTCGACGTCGATGACGTCGTAGATGCGTCCGGGCCGTGCCGCCATGACGACGACGCGGTTGGCGAGGAACACGGCCTCGTCCACGTCGTGCGTGATGAACATGACCGTGCGTTGCTCCTTGCTCCACGTGTCGAGCAGTTGTTCCTGGAGCTTGACCCGGGTGAGGGCGTCGAGGGCGCCGAAGGGCTCGTCCATCAACAGGATCGACGGGTTCACCGCGTACGCGCGGGCGATGGCACAGCGCTGCCGCATGCCACCCGAGAGCATCTTCGGCAGGGCGTCGGCGAAGTCCTCCAGGCCGACCATCCGGATGAAGTACTCGGCCCGCTCGCGGCGCTCCGCCTTCGGCACGCGGGCGGTCTTCAGGCCGAACTCCACGTTCTTGCGTACGGTCAGCCAGGGGAAGAGCGCGTACTGCTGAAAGATGACGCCGCGTTCGGGACCTGGTCCGGACACGGGTGTCCCGTCGACAATCGCGTGGCCCTCGGTCGGCTCCTCCAGCCCGGCGAGGATGTTGAGCAGGGTGCTCTTTCCGCAACCCGACGGCCCGACCACGGTGACGAACTCGTTGTCAGCGATGTCGAGAGACACCTGGTCGAGTGCGGTGAACGTCTGCCGGCCCAGCGAGAACGTCTTGGTGACCGCCTGTACCGAGATCTTGGCGGCCTGCGTGCCGGGACGTGGCGAATTCGAGGTGGTCATCGGCGCTCCTGCCATCCGGTCAGCCTGCGTTCGGCCACGAGCAGCACGCGGTCCATCAGCAGGCCGAGGATTCCGATCGAGATCAGGCCGACGAAGATCGTCGGGAGGTCGTAGTAGAGCTGCGCGTTCTGCATGCGGTAGCCCAGGCCCTGTTGGGCGGCGATCAGCTCGGCGGCGACCAGCGTGGCCCACGCCGAGCCGAGGCTGACCCGCATGCCCACGAGGATGAACGGAGTGGAGGCGGGCACCACCACCCGGACGAAGATTCCGGCATCCCGCGTGCCGAGCACCCGCGCCGCGTTGATCAGCGTGCGGTCGACGCTCACCACGCCCTGAAACGTGGAGATGACGCAGGCCAGAAAGGCCGCCAGGAAGATGACGAAGATCTTCGGCGCCTCGTCGATGCCCATCAGCACGATCGCGAGCGGGATGATGGCCAGCGGCGGGATGGTGCGGAAGAACTGGATCCACGGCTCGACCAGGCCCCGCACGACGCCGTACCACCCCATGAGGAAACCGATCGGGATGGCCGCCGCCGTACCGAGGACGAACCCGGCCAGCACCCGACCGAGACTGACCAGGATGTCGTTCTCCAGCGTGCCGTCGGCGAGCAGGTCCCCGGCCCGCGAGACGACCTCGGTCGGCTGTGGCACCTTCACGCCGAGGGCCGCGAGGGCCCACCAGACGCCGATGCCGAGCGCGATGGACACAGCGTTCAACGCCAGCGGCAGTCCGCGTGGACGGCCGCGGCGCGTCTGCGATGACGCGAGCCGGTTGTCACGTCCGGTGTGCGCAGCCGGTTCAGTGATGACGGCCATGGGACACCCTTTCGATCGTGGTCTGCGGGACGCGGATACCGCCCCCGCTGCCGGCGGCGCCTGCCTTCGGGGGCTCGGGGTAGGCCGCCAGCAGCGGCGAACTGTGGAACAGCGCGGCCAGGCCGCCCAGCGCGCCGTCGTCGTCTGAGAGCTCCGCCGCACGGACGACCGGAATGCTGGCGGCATCCGGCAGGAGCTCGTAGGCGATGGTGGCGCGGACCTGCTGGACGATGACGGGGGCGACGCGCACGATCTCGCCGCCGATGACGATCTCGGCAGGGTTCAGCGCCATCGCCGCCGTGCCGACGACCCGGCCGATGGCGGCGGCCGCCGCACGCAACACCTGCTCGACGATCGGGTGTGACCGTTCGACCGCCGCGCGGAGTTCGTCGAGGTCGTCGACCGCGACGCCGCGGGTCCGGCAGTTCGCCAGGATCGCCGGTACCGACGCGACGGTCTCCAGGCAGCCGTTCTTGCCGCACCGGCACGACCCGCCGTGCACGTTGACCCTGACGTGGCCGAACTCGCCGGCGAGGCCGGTCGATCCCGTGACGAGGCGGCCGCCCACGACCAGGCCACCACCCACTCCGTCGGAAACCCGTACGTAGATCAGGTCGTCGACGGTGCCGCTACCACTGATCGCCTCGGCGAGAGCGGCGAAGCGGGTGTTGTTGTCCACCAGCACCGAGGCGTCGAACCGGCTCGCGAACGCGGCGCCGACGTCCTCGACGGTGTCGAGCAGGCCCGGTGCCGGGACCTGCCGTGGTGCGGGGTGCGCAGCCGGCGGAACCGGATGCGGTCCGGGCACCCCGATACCGACGCCCTGCAGCGCGCCGTAGTGCACGTCCGTCTCGTCGGTGAGCCGGTCGATCAGCCGGAAGGCGGCGTCCAGCCGTTCCGGCCACGGCGCGTCGTCCTCATAGCGTTCAGAGCCGGACGCGATGATCTCGTGCGACGCGTCGGCAACCGCAACGCAGACCCGCCGGTGGCCGAAGTCGACCCCCATGAACTGCCCGGAGGAGGGGTCCAGGGCGAGCCGTTCGGCCGGGCGCCCGCTGCCCTCGCGCTTCGCCGCGTCGGTATCCACTACCACGATGGCGCCGCGCTGCAGGAGGCTCGCGGTGATCTCGGAAAGCGTAGAGCGCGAGAGCCCGACGGCGCGGGCGATCTGGCTCCGGCTCAGCGCTCCCTGCTCCCGCAGGGTGCGTAACACGCGCTCCTCGTGCGTCAGCCGCACGAGGGCATGCACTCCGTTTGATGACGGCACGGTGACGACCGTTACAGCGGCGAATTATTCCGTCAACCTTCCGACAAAATTCGGCTTGAATTTGTCAGGAGTCCCGACCCTGACCGCTCGCCGGCGGTGCGCCCCTGGCCGGGCCGCCAGTCACGGCCTGGGCCCTGCCGCGCATGGGTTTCCCGGTCGGCGCCGGCCGCCGGTGCGGCGCGTACGCCTACCCGGTCGCCAGACCTCGCGGCCGTCGGTCTGGTCGTGCCCGCGAAAGCAGAGTCGTCAGCAAGGCGGTGACCGTCGTGGCTGAGCACCTTCCCTTCCCCGCCAATCCGACACAGCCCGCCAACCTGGCGGAGGACACCTACCGAGGCCAGCACCGCGACCACGCTGGCCGCCACCGCGACACCAGCGGGCGCCACCGCGCCCCGAACGGGCCGCAGGACCTGTCGGTGTGGACGACCGCGCAGCAAACCGGGCCGGTGCAGCGCCGCGGCCGGTACGTGCCCGAATCGGTCAAGCACCCCGCCCGGATGCTCCCCGCGATCGCCGCACACGCCGTCAACGCCTACACCAACCCGGGTGACCTGGTCCTCGACCCGATGTGCGGCATCGGCACCACCCTCGTCGAGGCCATCCACGCCGGCCGCGACGCCATCGGCGTCGAATACGAGTCCCGCTGGTCCGACATCGCCGACGCCAACATCACCCACGCCCAAGGCAAAGGGGCGACCGGCAGGGCAGCGGTGATACGCGGCGACGCAACCCGCATCCTGTCCCTCGTTCCCGCCGCCCTTGCCGGCCAGGTCGCCCTGGTGGTGACATCGCCGCCGTACGAGCCGACCGTCCACGGCCTCGTCCGACCCGGATCCGACGGGGTGGCAAAGTTCGACAACGCCTACAACGACGGCACCGACCGAGGCAACCTCGCCTACCGCGACCTCACCGGACTCTCCGACGGGTTCGCGCAGATCCTGGCCGGCTGCCACACACTGCTGCGCCCCGGCGGCGTCGTCGTGGTCACCGCACGGCCGTGGCGCAAACACGGCCAGCTGGTCGACCTGCCGTCCGCGGTCATCGGCGCGGGCATCCGCGCCGGCCTGGCCCCGGTCGACCGGTGCGTCGCACTCCTGGCGGCCGTCCGCGACGGGCACCTCGTCGCCCGGCCCAGCTTCTTCCAGCTCCAGCAGGTCCGCCGGGCCCGCACCGCAGGCACCCCGATGCACCTCATCGCACACGAAGACGTCCTCGTGTTCACCAAGGCACACGGCCACGCCAGAGACGAGCAAGCCCGTACCGGCCACCACACGCAAAAGACAGCAGGCGGCGAGATGACGGCACCGACGGGGGAGGGGGCGTGATTGACCCACGACCTCGGCCCAGCATCGGGTCACTATGCACCGGTGAGGAGGTCGACGGGCGGGACGCGGGTCCAGTCGATGGTGCGGATGTCGCCGAGTTTGGGCACGTGCGGCCAGTGGTGGGCGCAGACGGTGCGGGCGTGCCGGTCGGTTTCGGCGTACCAGGTGAGGTGGCCGCCGAGCACCAGCTCGACGGCCAGGTCGAGGCCGCCGTAGCCCCGCAGGCTTCCCCTGCCAGGACATCTCCAACGCCGGCAAACGAGCCGGCATCACCGGACCCCACTCCAGCCTCTGGCACCACATCACCACAGCCCTTCGCCTTCTTCGACCACCGCTCGTGTTCGTGGAAAACGTCGCCGCCCTCCGCAGGCGCGGACTCGACGTCGTCCACACCGACCTGGCCACGCTCGGGTACGACACGAGCTGGCTATGCCTACGCGCTTATGCCGAATGGCCGGTTATGCCGTGCTCTCGTTCGGATGGCGGGCTGATAGGTGTTTGTCGGAGCGGTTGCTCGGCATAGTTTTCGGACATCGACGGCTGCCGCGATGCCGCAGCGAGATCCAGCATGGGTAGTAGAGCCCACTCTGGAGGCAATCATGGAAGTGGATGTGGTTCAGCGAGAGTTTGGTCGTTGGTCTCGCATCGAGGTGCGCGGGCCACTGGCGCCCTATGCGAATGGGTGGCGGGCAGAGCTCGGTTGTCAGGGTTATGTCCTGCACGCGATTGCGCAGCAAATGTCGCTGATGGCGGATCTCAGCGGTTGGATGCATGACCGGGACCTGGCAGCTGCGGGGTTGACTACACCGGTCGTGGTGGAGTTTCTCGACGGGAGGCGAGGTCGGGGGCTCCGCAAGATGATCTCGCTTCGGGCGCTGGCGCCGTTGCTGAGCTATCTGCATGGCTTGCGGGTTGCCCCTGACCCGTCCCTGCGGTATGCCGTCACGCCCATGGACGAGGTGCTGGAGTCGTACCGCGCCTTTCTGGAAGGTGAGCGGGGCTTGGCACCGGGAACGGTTGACAAGTACGCGCGGCTTGCTCGGCTGTTCATGGCGGACGTGGCGGGCCCTGACGGCATCGTGGTGCAGGAGTTGACGTCCGGGCAGGTCACGGGCTTCATGGTGCGTTACTGCGCCGGGTTGAACCCGTGGTCGGCGAAGGGCATGGTGGTGGCGCTGCGGTCACTGCTGGGCTTCCTGCATGTGTCAGGCCGCTTATCGACGTCGCTAGTCGCGGCGGTGCCATCCGTGCCGGGCTGGCCGCAGTCGGCGTTGCCGCGCGGCCTGGACACGATGAAGGCGACTGCGCTGTCGGACAGCTGCGACCGGGGCACCGCCAAGGGCCGCCGTGACTACGCGATTCTCGTGCTGCTTGCCCGGTTGGGGCTGCGTTCGATCGAGGTCGCCAACCTGCGGCTCGACGATATCGACTGGCGTGGCGGAGAGCTGATCATCTGCGGCAAGGGCAATCAAGTTGAACCGATGCCGCTGCCCACAGACGTCGGAGACGCTCTGGCGGACTACGTGCGGCATGGCCGGCCGCGCGGCCCGAGCCGGGCGCTGTTCCTCATCACTCGAGCACCGTGGAACGGTCTGACTCCGATGGGGGTGCGCGAAGTGGTGTCCACCGCAGGGAAGCGGGCAGGACTCGACGACCGGGTCGGGACGCACCGCCTGCGTCACGCAGTGGCCTGTGACCTGCTGCGCCGCGGCGCGGCTCTGACCGAGGTCGCGCAACTGTTGCGACACCGGAACCTCCGAATCACGGCGACCTACGCGAAAGTCGACCAGGCAGCGCTGGTCGCATTGGCACAGCCCTGGCCAGGCGTGTCATGAACCCGCTGCGCCGAAGGGCCGAGGAGTACCTGGCGATGCGCCGCGCGCTGGGCTACCAACTGGACCGGCACGGCCGGCTGCTGTTGCAGTTCATCGACTACCTGGAGCACGCAGGAGTGTCGACGATCACCGTCGACGTCGCGGTGACCTGGGCAAGGTCAACCGGTCGGTGCGACGGCGGCCTGGTGGGCCTCCCGGTTGTCGGTCATCCGATGTTTCGCCCGGCATCTGCACGCTCTCGACCCAGCGACCGAGGTCCCACCAGCCGACCTGCTGCCCGGCCACTACCACCGCACCGCCCCACGCCTGTATTCCACCGCCGAGATCACCGACATCGTGCACGCGACTGGGCTCCTGTCCGCACCATTGCAGGCCGCGACGTTTCGCGCATTGATCGGATTGCTCGCGGTGACCGGCATCAGAGTGGGCGAAGCCGTCCGCCTTGACCGTGACGACGTCGACCTCGACACGGCGACGTTGACGATCATCAAGTCCAAGCACGGCCAGTCACGCCTACTACCGCTGCACCCTTCAGCGGTGACAGCGCTCAGCGAATACACGCGCCGCCGCGATCACCTGCTGGGAACAGCAGTCGCGGCCAATAGTTTCTTCGTCTCCACCACCGGCACCCGCCTGGCGGTGGCAAAAGTCGACATCGTGTTCACCCGATTGCTCTACCACTCCGGCATCCGACCGTCCCCCGGTCGGCGAGCACCCCGCGTTCACGACCTTCGCCACAGCTTCGCCGTGGCGACCCTCCTGCACTGGTATCGCACCGGCGCGGTCGTTCAGGCTCTGCTCCCGTCGCTGTCGGCCTACCTCGGTCACGTCGCCCCCGAGTCGACCTATTGGTACCTGCAAGCGGCGCCCGAACTCCTCGCCCTGGCCGCCGCCCGGCTCGAACACCCTCAGGAGTCGACATGACCTCCTTCGCCCCGCTCCTCGAAGCATTCTTCACCGACAGGTTGATCAACCAACGCCACGCCAGTGGCCACACCGTGGCGGCCTACCGCGACTCGTTCAAACTCCTGCTCACCTTCACCGAACAGCGCACCGGAAAACAACCCGCCCAACTGGACACCGCCGACCTCGACGCACCCCTGATCGGCGCGTTCCTCCAGCACCTGGAACACGACCGCGGCAATTCCGTACGCACCCGTAACGCGCGCCTGGCCGCGATCCACTCCTTGTTCCGCTACGCCGCGCTGCGCACCCCCGAACACGCCGCGCTCATCCAACGGGTGCTGGCCATCCCCACCAAACGCGGCGACCGCAGGATCGTCAACTTCCTGACCAGCGACGAGATCGACGCCCTACTGAAGGCACCCAACAGGTCAACGTGGATCGGAAGACGTGATCACGCCCTGCTGCAACTTACCGCCCAGACCGGGCTACGCCTGACTGAACTGACCGCCCTGCAACTGCAAGACCTGCACCTCAACGCCGGGCCGCACGTCCGATGCCACGGCAAGGGCCGCAAGGAACGCTGCACCCCGCTGACCACCAAAACCGTGAAAGTCCAACGAGTCTGGCTCGCCGAACGAGACGGAGGCGACACTGACGCCCTCTTCCCGTCCCATCGCGGCGGCGCACTGGGCCACGACGCAGTCCAACATCTCGTCGCCAAACACGCCGCCACAGCCGCGATCAGCACCCCGTCGCTGGCCGCCAAGAACGTCACCCCGCACACCCTGCGCCACAGCGCCGCCATGGCGCTGCTCCACGCCGGCGTGGACATCACCGTCATCGCGCTCTGGCTCGGTCACGAGTCCACCCAGGCCACACAGGCATACCTGCACGCAGACATGAAGCTCAAGGAACAAGCCCTCGCCCGCACCGCGCCCACCGGCACCAGCCCCGGACGCTACCGCGCACCAGACACCCTGCTCGCGTTCCTCAACGGCTTGTAGCTGATCGACCCGTTATGCCGCGCCCTCGTCACAAGCCGACCGGCTCACCAGCGGGCCAACCCGAGAGCGCGGCATAACCGGCCATTCGGCATAAGCGCGTTTATGCCGAAGTCGGCATAAACGCGCATCCGACATCGGCGCACCCCACCGACGCGACCGGCTGTTTTTGCTCGCCACCATCGAAGGCGGGGAAGAAGGTGCGGACACTGCCGACGCCCTGCGCCCGTGACGGCAAGGGACCCGGACACCAGAACGGGCTGCCCGACGTCGTCGAACCCCACGGCAGCCGCCACGACCTGTTGCCGACCCCACGCGCCAGCGACACCGGCACCCCGGGCCGCCGCGCAGGTGCCGGCTTCCGGCCGCCGCTGTCACAGGTACTCCTGCCCACTCCTCGGGCGACGGACGGGCAGAAAGGCTGCCCGGGACAACGGGGCTCCCACGGCGACCTCACCCTGCCGTCCGCAGCCGTGCGATGTGCAGCGCCTGCCCTACCGACGCCCCGGGCCTCCGACGCGCGAGACCCCGGCCACCACGGCGACGGCGGCCCCGACGTACGCACCACCGTCGCCCAGCTCACCACCGGCGGCCTGGGAACACCCGATGAGGCGACCTGGGGGATCTACGCACCGGCGATCGCACGCTGGGAGCTTCTGATCGGCCGGCCCGTTCCCGCGCCCACCCAACCCGGCCAGCACGGCAAGCCCGTGCTCGCACCACCGTTCGTGGAATGGCTCATGGGCCTACCCGCCCACTGGGTCACCGACCGCACGCTCAATCGCCCACGCACCAGCGCGTTGCGCGTCCTCGGCAACGGCGTCGTCCCAGCCCAAGCCGCGACCGCCCTCCGTCTCCTTCTCTGCCGCCACCGCTGACAGCCCCACCACGCGGAACTCTTCGCGGGCGGCCCCATGCGGCTGCCCGCGAAGAGCCCGCGTCGGCCCTGGCCACGTCACCCAACGCTCCTGGGAGCCCCCGATGCCGTCGAACCCTTCGCGATCCCGACGCCGCCTACCGCCGCCCGCACCTCCACCCGCCCATGTAGGCGCGATCAGACTGGTTTCTTGTGCCGGGTGGTTGGGCCGGTGCCCTGGTGCAGCGGTTGAAAGTCTGGGGTCTGTTTCGGTGACGGTGGTTCCGGTTCCAGGCTGAGTCCGGTCTGGGCGAGGAAGCCGGGGATCAGGTCGGGTCGGTACTGGATACGCTTGAGTCGGTTGCGGATGATCGCGGCGAGATGGTCCACGCTGTCGACGGCGATGTTGCCCGGGCTGGACTTCATCGTTGACCACAGGTCCTCGACGGCCCAGATCTTTCACGATCTTGGAGTGCCGGTGAGATATCGATGGTTGCCGCTTGGTTCGTGGTGGTTTCGGTGTTCGGGCGTGGTGACAGCCCGGCTGGTGGCCGGGTTCGGCCCTGGTATCCCCTTCGCGGGCCGGGTGGGCGGGGCCCCTCGTCTGGTCGGGGCGGGTGGGATTGCCGTTACGGCGGGGTGACCATGGCGTGGATCTTGTTCCAGGCGAGGATGAGGTCGGTCTGGTGCGGGTGGGTGTCGTCGAGGCGGGTCAGCCGTTTACGGGCGGGGCGCACGAGCCGGGCTGGCGCGTTGAGTAGCACTCGGCGCAGGGTGGCCGGGCTGGCTTGGCGCAGCCCGGACTGTTCGGCCAGCAGCCGTAGCAACGGGGCGCCGACCGCACCGATCAGCCCGGACGCCCCGGTGGTCAGCGTCAGTCCGCGGGCCTAGGCGTTGGCGCGTTGTTCGATGCGTCGCTTACGCCGCAATCGTTTGGCACACGCAGCCTTCATACGCAACCTGGTCGATGTCGTACGCTTCACCTGGCAGGTGCCGCCCTTCTGGAAGATTCTCGATCTAGGCAATCCAGATCATTCCAGGTAGGACGGCACCTCCTTTACGTCAGGGCCGGCAATCAGCCATCACGCCATCGAGCCCATGAATTCGTGAGGCTGGATGTCGGCGAGCCGTCCGATTCTGCTAACAGAGCGGACGCCCTTTCGCGTCGCCCGACGTGGTCGTCTTACCAGCTCGCCAGACCTCCTTCCGCGCTCCGACACCCGAGGCTCGGATGCGCCGCGTCAGCCCATGTGCTGGTCGTCAGACGTTACGAACGTCCGCAGATGGTCAACCGCCGCAGAGAGCGCGTCCTGCAGGGGGCCGATGTCCCGGGCGACCTGAGCGAGGAGCATGCCGCCTTGATACGCC
>NZ_JAEVHJ010000013.1:0-53083 GCF_016802855.1 Micromonospora sp. ATA51
CGGTAGCCGAAAGACCACCTCTCAAGTACGTCTCAGTAATCGGGCGCGTCGCCCGTGGGTGCTTCTCACAGAGCCGCAGCCATCTAGGTAGCGATTCGATGCCACCTAGGGTCTGAAGAGTAAAGAGAGGGAAGGCCAGTTCACTTGGCTCCGGCACTCCTGGAGGTTTGAACATGAAGCGGGTATCCCAATAGTCCGGCCGTTCGTCCTCTTGGTCTGTGTCTACAGTTGCCGTCCCACCGTCCGCAGTGACAAACCCAAAATGAGCCAGGCAGAGCAGGGCGTGAAACCAACTCAACCGATCCCTGAGCTCTTTTATTGGGCGCGGGCGCGAGCTTCGACAGGTTATCGCCGTTGGCGTGTACAAAATACGCCTGTCTCCAGGGCCGCTCACTTGCCAATGTGAGGACACTACCAGTTCCATGCTGCGTCCCACGTGAGCTACCTGATCCGTCGGCGACTCCAACTTGACCGAGTAGGTCTTGAGAAGACCCTTCTCACCGTGCTCAAAATTCTCATCGTAGGCACGGAGGCCCGACCACCTGCCAATGCCCGGAAAATACAATGTAAGTGATGATATCCGGTCGCTCCGCAAATGCTCCGGATCAAGTCCCGCAATTAGTACTCGGGCCCGGTATCGCCTCACCGATGCGCGTGGCCCGAACGCCGTAGTGTGACCTGAACCCGCGATTCCTAGGACAAGAGCTGAACCCTTATCCGTGATCGCAGTTACTGACTTCGGGAGTTCACCCGCTTCCATCTCCCAAGAGGCCGCCGGGTCCTCGTCGAGCGCAACGATTTCGATCAGGCCTTGGTCGTTACGGCTAAGATAGCCGCGCTCCATCTTGCGATTAAGCCTCTTCAGGCGCGCCCGGTTGGTCCAGTAAAACCCAATCGCTCCGCCGAGAACCTTGTCGGCCTTCTCGCCCATTGCACCCCGAATCTCGCGTTAGACGCCTAACGCTCCTCGCTGCACAGGTGGTTTGCAGTGCACTGTAGCCAACACTGCCGAATTACGCTCTATGAGATCAAGGCGGCCCGCAAGCGGGCGCGCCGGCCCGGCTCCGGCCTGCTGGCGACCTCCGGCCGGCATCGGCCGGGCGGCCGGCCACGCTGACGGAGTATGAGATAGGAGACCCGGACTGCGGCGATGGCCAGCAGTTAGGGGCGCCGGTTCCAGCCCCGTGGCTCCGCCAGCACGATAATCAGAGTGCCAAGCGGACCCCACAAGCTGGGCACAAAGTACGGCCGATGGTCTAGGCCCTTGCGGTTGACCAGCCAGTGGTTCAGGCGGAAGAAGGCGAAGATTGCCGCTAACCAAGCGAGCGGTTCGATCAGTCTGCCCACCGAGCCTCCATCGACGTCGTCAGCCGGGACGATACGCCAAGCCCCATGGGTCGGCCGAAGTGCCGGTCGGGCACGTGGCGAGAGACAAGAGCTGAAGACCTCGGGGCTCCGCCCCGAACCCCGGCCCTCCTCAGAGATGCCGCCGCGGTTCACCTCGCCGGGCACCACAAGGGCTACCAGGCTCCCCGGACGGTCTGGCGACTGCCCGACGAGGAGATCCGCTTAAAACGCCAGTGCCCATGCGACGCTCGCGGCGGCTGTGACAACCACGCCGAGACTCGTAGCCGCCTTGGTCCGCCTCGGTGCCTCCTGGGGATTCACTGCTGTAGCTGCCATCAGAATCACGGCGGCGGGCAGGTGGGCGAAGAGCGCGAAGAGCACGCCAAGGACTGCCAGGACGAATAGCAATCCCACGACAACCCAGCACGTGACCCGGAACGCTCGCGCCTGCCTGATCGCAAGAGGGATCGCTACCAGGACCGACGGGAACCAGACGACCATCCACAGCCAAGGTTGTTCGGTCGTAAGCCAGGCGGCGGCGAGAACCGAAGTCAGAAGCGCACCGCATGCGAGTAATCGGGCCGGAGTCGGTGCAGCGGCCGGCGCAACGTTTGGGCTAGACACGAGGGCATTGTTTCTTGAAGGGGTTGTCAGACGAGACCCGGAGTACCTGACCAGCCATGGGTGACCATCTCCTAATCCGAAGGCCGGCATGGGCCATCCGTGGGCCAGTAACGGTGGCGCGCGGCGGTCACGAGCGGGCACGAGATGCAACCGGGTCGGCCGCCGGCCCCAGGCGTTCCGGGCATCACGACCACTTGAGGACGCTCTTCCAAACTGCGGCTACGACCCGGCGGTGGGCCAAAACTCGTCGTCCTCCTCGTCTGGCGACGAAGGGGCGTACTGCCGCAGAGCGCCGTTGCGAATCATCCAGACGCGGAAGAAGGACTCCTCCTGGTCCATCACGAAGAGCTGCACTGCATTGGGGTTGTGCCAGGCCAGGGAACCGAAATGCTCCACAACAGCAGCGAGGTCGGCGTGGTTGAGCGCCCCGGCGAACACCTCACATTCGGGGTTCTTATGTCCGCCCCACTGGTTGTCCGCAGCGGTGATCGGGCGCAGGTTGCCGCAGCCGCCCGGCCTCATGCCTAGCTCGCGGCGGGGGCACTCGTTGTCGAGCCATCCGCTGAACGCCTCAGCGTTGAGGCGGTCCTCCGGACCCACCGACAGCATCACGTTGGCAACCCAGCTCACCGCATCCCCCAATCCACGACCCGGGACCGTACAGCCATTCGTACAGCCAAGACCATCCACTTACGCCGACAACGCCGGACGGTGACGGACGGGCCGACCAGCGCCGAGCCCAGTCGACCAGCCAGCCCGGAGCTTCTTCTAATCCCAAGGCCGGTCCAGGTCGCCGGCGCCCACGCTTGACAACCGCCATTGAGACTCGTCCGGTAGGGCGCTCCACCTTGTCCCCGTCCGGGGAGCCTGGACGGTCTGGCGACTGCCCGACGAGGAGATCCACTAATTAGGCGTTGGCACCTACCAACTGGGCGCGTCGACGGCTAGGCTCCCGTCCGACTCGCCAAGGGATTGCCAAAGGGAAGGCCGCTGTGCCGGTGCTGTTGCTCTACATCGTCGCGCTCGGCGTGAGCGCCATAGTTCTACTACTCGTGGCAATCACTGGGTTCGGAACGACCTCGCTCGAGTACCGGATTCTCAGCGGCTTCGGCGCTTTGGCATCCGCCGCCTACGCGTTTTACTTGGCATTTCAGTTCCAGGGAGGGCGCTACAGCTTCTTCTACGGCGCCCTACTCCTGCCCGTGTGGGCCGGCTACAAGCTGTACACGGGTTTCCGGAGGCGTGAGCTGGATAGGGCGGACCGGCGGGCGGCGAAGGCCGGGCAGAAGGCTGCGGACGAATGGCGCTCGACCCGCCGTTGGTAACGCCGTCGAGGACCAGGACCAGGCGGGCGTGCCAGCTCGGGCCGCCTCGATCCCCAAGATCATCGGGACCACATCGGGACCACCTGAGGCCGCAAACTGGTGTCAGGCAACGGAAGCCGATCCGAGGTGACAGCAGGTCAAAGGCTGCCTACACCCCCGATGTCCCATGATCGCGTTTTTGGGGTTCAAGTCCCCTGGGCTCCACCAATACCGCCTCTGACCTGCAGCGGAACACCCTGCAAGATCGTCCGGACCACATCGGGACCACGTCACCGATGGTCCCGGCGGCCGAGGGCGGCCCGCAGCACGTCACCCACGACACCGCGCCGGCGCTCTCGGCGTGGCCAGAAGTGGACGTAGGTCTCTAGGGTGATTTGCAGGGTGCTGTGCCGAAGTGACCGTTGGACTTCCTTCGGATCCACGTGGTTGGTAATCAACGTCGTAGCGAAGAAGTGCCGCAGGGCGTGGAAGCCGCCGTGCTCTTTGGGCCAGCCGGCCTTGTCCCGCCACTTGACCCACTCGGCCGACCATGTGCGGTCGGTGAACGGGTTCTTGTGGGTGGTGGTGAATAGCAGCGGGACTCGGCGTCGCACTGGGTTGCCCGAGGTTATGTCGACTATTTCGACCTCGGTCGGTGGGTACTCCTGCACGTGGCGGCGCAGCGCAGAAGCGACCATCGGGTCCAGGTCCACCGTGCCGACCGAGCCACCCTTGGGCGTACTCAGGTAAAAGCCGCCCTGGTATTCCTGCGGCGCGTACCGCAACTGCTGGACGATGTGTAGCTCCTCGTGCTCCGCGTCCAGGCAGCGCGGCCCGTGCTCAAACCCGAGCGCCTCACTGATCCGCAAACCCGCGCCCGCGCCGAGCCACAGCAGCCCGTGATAGCGGTCGGGCACGGCATCGAACAGGCGGAGCACGTCGCTCTCCTCGGGCACCCACTTCGGCGCGCGGCTGAGCCCCCGGAACACCTGCGACAGCTTGATCCCATCACACGGGTTGTCCGGGATTACCTTGTCGGTGACCGCCGCGCCCATGATCGCGTCGAACAGTTCGAAGTACAGACGCAGGCTGGACTGAGGCACACCCGCGCTGAGACGTTCCGCCAGCCAGAGCAACACATCGGTCTGAGTGATCGAGCGGACGAGCCGGTTGCCGAACTCGGGGACCAGGTGCCGCCGCACGTTCGACTCGATGCGCCGTCGAGTCTCCAGCGCCCATCCGATGTTCCGGGCCAGACGCCAACGGTCCACGTACACGGCGAAGGTGACGTTCCGTTCGCCCTGGTCCAGCTTCACTTCCGGGGCAGTGCCGGTCCGGGCAGCAAGGTCGAAGTCCTCGGCGTCCTTCTTGCGCTGGAACACCTTGTCCCGCGTCTCGCCGGCGGCATCGACGTACCGGACCCGCCACCGCTTACCCCGGCCATACTTCCCAGACTTGACCCTCTCGCCGTCCGGACCGGGAGTGCTCAGGTACCACAGATCGTGAACCGCCACGTCAGCCCTCCCGTGCCGAGACCCACGCCCGGACCGCAGCCGGGTCATAGCGCAGGTGACGCCCGACGCGCGAAGCACGCGGCCCAGTGCGGCGGTGACGCCACTGATAGAGCGTGCCGACCGGGACACCCAGGAACGCCGACACGTCCTGAACAGTCCACAGCGGCTCGATCGCCCCCGGCGCGGTCATCGATCCTCCAAAGGGGTCGCAGTTGCCGAAACGTCGGGCGGGTCGGTGGCGCGTCTCGCGGCGTCCAGTTGTGCCCGCCATTGGATCCGTTCGGAGATCGCCCGCAGGACCCGGTGGCCGATAGGCGGCACATCGGGATCCGTCGGCTTGGCGAGTTCCCAGGCGTGCCGCACCATGTCGGATCCGGCCGGGGCGGTGGCGGCGTCGGTGGTGACCCCGAGCAGGGCCTTGACCCACTCACGGCGGTCGGCGCGGTGATCCGTGAGGGTCTTGCCGGACCACTGCCGGGAGATCAGCACTCGTCGGCCGCCGATGCCGAGGGTTTCCCGCTTGTGGACCTTGTTCTTGCAGTTGCCCGGCTTCAACCCGGGTCGGGCCTTCTTCGGCTGGATGCCGTAGAGCAGCCAGTTGGCGCACCGCTCCGAACACGGCGTGTGCCGCAGCTCCAACCACAGCCGTTCCAGGTGCGCGCGTTGCCGGCCGGTGGTGACCTCGTGGCAGTCGGCGGCCTGCTTGGTCAGGTACTTGGTGATGTACCCGACGCAGCGGTCAGCGTCCTTGGTGCCAGCGAGCACGCCCTTGGCGTCGACCTGAACACCGAACCGGACCACGTGCACCGGAGAGGCGTCGGGGTCGGCGTCGACCAGGTCCAGGGCGTCATCCCACGTCGGCAGCAGCTCGCCCGAGTCCGGGTCGGTGTAGCCGCCGGCGGCCGGGTTCCACTGCGGCGCCCTTGCCGGTTCGTAGGCCAGCTCGTCGACGGGCGGCCACCACACGTGGTGGTAGGTGGCGGCGGCGACCTGCCGCACGAGCGCCCGCGGGATGGTGCCGCGGATGGCGAAGTGCGCGTGCGGTGCCAGCCGGCGTTGCGGCTCGACCGCGCCCGCGTATTGGACGTTCCAGCCGACCGCCCGGCGCAGGTTCTGCCAGAACCGGTCGAGCAGTCGGGGGAAGTGCACGGCGTCCCAGGCGGCGCGCCGGTAGTCGTAGGCGTCGGGGTCGACGGGGGTGCCGTCGGAGTGGACGCGGCCGTAGGAGCCGAGGGTGAGGGTGAGGAACATCGAGGGCCGGAACACCTGACCGGCGTGGCCCTCGAAGGTCCGCCCGATGGTGCGGTTCTCCACGGGCAGGCGTGGCAGGTCCGGGGCGTCCTGCCGGCGCTTGGTCGACCGCACCCGGCGCTTGCCGTCGTCCTCCTGGTCGTCGGTGGCGTGCGGGGGCGCGGGGCGGCCCCGGAGTCCTTCGGTGGTGATCTGGGCTTCCAGCTCGCCAATGGCGTCGTCCAGGTCCGCGACCTGGTCCCACTGTGAGGCGCGGGCGGCTTCGTCGCGGGCGAATTCCAGGTGAGCCCGAGCCACGATCAGGCCGCGTTGTGCGTCGGTGGCGGGCTGAGGGCCGGGGTCGGGTTCGTCGTCGCGGTGCCAGCCCTCGCGGATCTGCTGCTGCCGCAGCCGGCGGGCACGGGTGGCGCAGGCCTTGCACTTGGCCTCTTGGGTGGCCCCGCAGGGCATGTCGATGACCTCGGTGCGGCCGGAGTCTAGGTCGGTGCGGCGCAGGCTGACAGGGCGGGTGCAGACGCCGTAGTCGGCGGCCAGGTCTTTGACCACGTCGACGGAGCGGGGCATCAGCATGCGGGCGGCCCGGGAGCCCGGCCTCGGAGTCTCCGCCACGGGGGCGGGTTCGAGGCCGGGCAGCGTCGGGGTAGTCGTCATCGGCCCACCCCCAGCGAGCCGAACTCGTCCCCACCGAGCCGGGCGGCGATGCCGTGGACCGACCGCAGGCGTTGCGCGACGGCGGTGAGGACCAGGTCCCCGGCGGCGTGGCCGTGGGTGTCGTTGACCGGCTTGAAGCCGTCCAGGTCGACCACGACCACCCACGGCCGCAGCGGGGCGAGCTGCGCCCAGGCGTCGGCCAGCCCGGCGCGGTTCGCGAGACCGGTCAGCGGGTCGCGCAGCGTGGCGCGTTGCAGGGCGGCGAGTTCGTAGCGGACGGCGTAGAGCCGGTACTGATCCCAGCAGAAGACGGCGAGGCCGGCGACCAGGAGCAGGCCGGACAGGAGTGCGTCGGTCATCGGGTCACCTCTCCGATCAGCGGGACACCATTGCGGCGGACGAACGCGGCCGGCGGAACCGGGGCCACCGGGGCCGGCCGGGTCGGCTCGACGGGGGCGGGGCGGGTCGGCTCGACGTCGACCAGGACGACGGGCTCAGGCACAGCCGGCGCAGCCACCGGAGCCGGCGGGGCGGGCGGGGCGGGCGGCGTGACCGGGCGGACCGGTACGGGAACCGGCCCAGGGGCAGAAGTCGGAGCCGGGACAGAGTCCGGGGTCGGAGTGGGGGCGGTGGTGAGGACGAGCTTGGACAGGCCCATGAACGCCAGGGCCGGGACGGCGGACAGGAGCCAACCGGACAGGCCGGGCTTGGCGACGGCGAGTTGCGCGGCGAGTGACAGCAGGACAGCGGCGACGAGCAGGAACAGCGGGTAGCCGACCGGCTGACTGTTGCGACGGCGTCGGCGGATGGTCAGCAGGGCGGCGACGGGCACCAGCTCGGAGATGACGGCGTTGGCCCAGCCGAACCACTCGCCCGTGCCGGCCGGGGAGTTGTCGAGGGTCCAGTCCTTGACGTGGGTGAAGGATGCGGCCCCGGCGAAGCCGGCGACGGTCAGGAGGATGACGACGAGGACCAGGCCCTCAGCGCGGTCGGCGCGGGTTGCCGTGGGGTGGGGCTTCATGCGGCACCTCCGAGGACTTCACCGTCGATGACCCGGAGGCGGCCGTAGGTGTGGGCCATGTCGCGGATCTCGTCATCGGTCAGGTAGGAGAACCGCACCCGCATCGGCGTCGGGTCACCGTCGATGACCACGAACCCGACACCGGGCAGGGACTGCGGGATGCGGTCGCACAGTGCGCCCCGGTCGCGCATCCCCTCACCCAGCACGAGGTCGACTTGCGCGGCTTCCGCGAGCCGGAGCCCGATGCGGGTGGGGAAGAGGTCGCGGAACGGCAGGACTTCCTTGCGGGGGTCCTGGATCGCGGCGACCACGTGCACGCCGACCGCCCGGCCCTGCGACAGCAGGATCGAGAGCGCGGCCTTGATTCGGTCCTTGAGCTGCCGGTCGGTGAGGTAGGCGGTGAGGTTCGCCAGCTCATCGATGACCAGGACGATCAGCGGCTCATCCGGCGTCGGCGTGTGCTGGCGGGTGCGGCCGTAGAGCTTCCCGGCCCGCTCCTTGGCTACCGAAGCGGCTTCCTCGATCAGCTCGCACATCGCGGCGTAATCCTTGCGGGCGAAGCGGGTGAACATCGGTGCACCCATCCCGAGTTCCATCCCGCCCTTGGGGTCCAGGCCCCAGATCTGCACCAGGCCGGAGGTGACCCCGGCGGCCAGGGAGCGGACGACGGACCAGATGACCGAGCCCTTGCCCGAACCGGTGGCGCCCACGACGAGGACTTGTGTGCCGAACAGGCGCAGGTCGTAGCCGTCGCTGTCTTCGCGCTTGCCCACCGGTAGGGCGGTGAACTCCGGTACCGCCGGCACGGGCAGGGGGCGGACGAGCTTGGCGAGGGGGTCACCGCGGAACAGGTGCAGCAGCACCACATCGGGTTTCGGGCCGGGTTCGGCCTTGACCTGCCGGACGCCGAAGGTGTGGGCGAGGCGTTCGGCCACCTTGGCGAAGTCGTCGGGGATCTGCCCGGTGACCATCCGGACGGTGACCACGTCGACGCCCGAGGTGCAGCGGACCCTGCGTAGGACCGGTAGGACGGTGTGGGCGTCGAAGGAGACGGCGAGGCGGGCGGTGACCATCGCGGCATGCCAGTTGCGTCGGTAGACCATCCGCCGGTAGCGGGACAGGACCGGCCACCACCCGAAGCGCAGCCACGACGACTGATGCCCGAACGCCCACCCCGTCGACACGGCGGCGACCAGGACGACGACGCCGACCGGACCGGCCCAGCCGAATCGGAGGTAGAGCCAGGCGAAGAACACGGCCGGGGCGGTGACGTACCAGAAGCGGATGACGATCAGGACCAGGCGGCCGAGGGCTTTCGCGGTCCACCACGACAAGGCCAGCCACATCGGGATGCGGACGAACGGCGTGCGGACGTTGATCGGAGCACCGTCGATCCGGTCGCCCCGGATCACGTTGACCAGCGGCACGACTCAGCCCTCCCCGACCACGGCGGCGAACAGGGCGGTCTGACCCGGCGTACCGGGACGACGGCGCACCACCCGACGACGCACAGCCGACCGAGGAGGAGCGAGGGCGGCCAGGTCCACCGACCCGCAGTCCGGGGCCGGGACGTGGCGGGTCATGGTCGGCAGCCACCGGCCACGACCGAGCACCGCCCGCAGGTCGACGCGGTCGGCCACGTGCGGGGCAATCAGGTCCGGATCGAGGTGGCGCAGCTTCACCACCGTCCGCGCCAGAGCGGCAGCGGCGGCGGCAATCTCGACCAGCGTGGCGACGCGAACGGCGTCGGCGGGAACGGTCGTGTAGACCTCGCGGACGGCCCGGATACCGGGGCCGGCGAGGCGCATCACCGTGCGGCGGTGAGTGCGGCGGTTCGGGCCAGGGCGCAAGTTCCCGGCGATCCGGGCAGCGTTCGATACCGTGGGCATCAGCCCAACTCCTTCCAAGGTGATCGGGTCAGAGCGCGGGGCGGGCTTGGTCTTGGCGGATGAGGCCCGCCCCGCGCGTCCTGCTCTGGTCAGGCCGCCTGCTTCGTCGCGGCGGCGGTCGGCTCGGTCATCGCACCGGCGCGGATCGACCACGCCTGACGCGCCCGGCACTTCCCCGAGCCCTTGCACCGCTGCGAGTCCACATACGGCGTGAGCGTGACGGCGGTGAACTCCACCGCCGGCGGATAGCCCGGGATCTTCGACGCCGGCGGCACCGGCTGCACCGGCGCGGCGATCTTCACCTTCACTTCCTTCGACCCGCCGAACTTCCCGGCCTCCGGGTCCAGGTCCAGCACCTTGACCACCCACAGCCGCTCGCCGGTGTCCTTGTCGCGGGCCTGGTCGTCACCCTGGCCGCGCTTGTCGAAGTCCGTCACCGGCTCCACACCCAGGCACAGCGCGCCCTGCGGGAAGACGTACTCGAACGGAACCGGAACCTTGATCGTGTTCGGGACAGCCATGCCCCACACCTCCTGATTGAGTCAGCCGGCATCCCGGCCCTGACTTCGCTCACGCGCCGGGTTTCCGGCGCACTTCGATGATGCTCGCTGCGCCGCGCATGGTCAAGCAATTGCTCTAGACTTGATCCTGCCAGGTTCCGTTACCCGCACTAAATCGCCCCGGTTGTCCTGGTGACAGCCGGGGCGATTGCGTGAAGATGCTGAACAGTGCAGCATCGAGGTATCTGCGTCGCGGGGCGCAGCGATGGAAGGGGCCTGAGGATGCGGAACCTGGAGTTCCTGTGGAAGGACGTCAGCTCTGGCGGCGGAGGGTGCCCGGCGCTCTACAAGACCGAGGGTGGCTACGTCGTCCAGGGCGTCAAGCTCGATGACGAGACCCGAGCGCAGCTTCGCCAGCTGGCAGACGACGAGGACGGCATCTTCGTTCCAGCGAACGTGCTCGATCGCCTGCGCGAGATGGGCTGAACATGAGAACAGCGCTCACCGACGACGAGTTCGCCGACCAGCTCCGCCGGTTCGATCACACCGCATTCCGGCTGGAACTTCAGCCGGCGTACCTGGAGCCCAGCGAGCACGACACGGTGGCGAAGTTCTTGGCTGGCAACCCGGAGCCCCCGACGGAGGTTCCCGGGCTTGCTGCCTGGTTCAAGCAGATCGCCGAGTTGAGGCAGCAGGGCAAGCGGATCGAGCGCGTGCGCGTGCACGAGGATCCGCCGACCGACTACCAGCGGTGGGAACGCTGGATCGGCCGCTGGAACGTCGAAGCCGGCGAGGAGATCCACTACCTGACGCGGGCGAAAGCGCATGAGATCGGCTTGCTCCCCGCAGCCGGCAATGTCGACTGGTGGTTGCTGGATTCCAGCCGACTGATCATGATGCGGTTCGACGAGGTGGGCCACCGGATCAGCAACGAGCTGGTGACCGACCCGGCAACCGTGGTGCAGGCGTGTGCGTGGCGGGACCTGGCAGTCCACAACGCCGCTCCGACCAACGCGCGGAGCGCAGCCGCCTAGCCCGAGGAAGTCATGCAATGAACCCGATCGAAGAGTGGCTGACCCAGCCCGAAGGACTGGCCGATCGCCTGCGTGCCCTGCGCACGCAGGCCGGCCTGTCCGGCAAGCAGCTCGCCGAGGCGAACGGCTGGGCACCGTCAAAGGTTTCCCGGCTGGAGAACGGCCGCCAGATGCCCGCCCCTTCGGACCTCTGCGCTTGGGCGCGTGCCTGCGGCGCGGACGACGCCGCCCAGGACTTGCTGCGGATGCTCGGCGAGGTCCAAGCCGTGCACCGCGACTGGCGCCGCCGGATGCGCCAGGGCCAGGCCGCCGTGCAGGATAGCTACAACCAGCTTGTCGCCGAGTCGCGTCTCATTCGGCACTTTGAGACCGTCTACGTGCCGGGGCTGCTCCAGACGGCCGACTACGCGCGGCGCATCCTCACTGAGATGGTCGAGCTGCACAACCTCGACGTCGCCGACGTGGACGCCGCCGTAGCCAGCCGCATGCAGCGCCAGCACCTTCTGTACGACACCGGCAAGCGGTTCGAGTTCCTGCTGGCCGAGCCCGTGCTGCGGTGGCTACTGGCCTCGCCCGATGTCATGCGCGGCCAGCTCGACCGGCTACAAACCGTGGTGGGCGTTCCGAACATCCGCTTCGGCATCCTGCCGCTCGGCGTTCAGCTCGCCACCACGCCGCAGAACTCCTTTCAGATGTACGACGACGTCGCGATCGTGGAAACCTTCGTCGGCGAGACAACCCACCGCGACGACGAAGCCGCCGCCTACGCCAAAGCCATGGAACGACTCTGGAAGGAAGCCATCACCGGAGAAGACGCCCGCGGGCTCATCGTCCGCGCCGCACAAGGCCTCTAGGAACGGCGCCCGCTCGCTAAGACAGAACCTCCTTTAGTGCGTCTTTGATCTGCCACGTCCTGTGCGCCTGGTCGAAGATGACTCGGCTCGGCTCTTTCGTGCCCGCAACGCGGTTAAGCAGCGCCGCTGTAAGCAGAAGGGCGCCCGACTCTGCCAGCAACGCGGTTTTCCGATAATCCGGGGAGAACGATGGCTCATGTTTCAGCCGGTTATATGTTTTCCAGAACTCGTCCGCCCAGCGTTCCCCGTTTCCGCTCCAAGAGTGGAAGCTGGACCCGACGTGCTCCGCAAGTAGCCGCGACTTTGGCCCCTTGCGCCGTGCCCAAGCGGCGACCGTGAGTGGGCATTCACCCAGTATTCAATCCCCGAGGCTACTTCCAAGAGGCGAACGGTAGCCGAAAGACCACCTCTCAAGTACGTCTCAGTAATCGGGCGCGTCGCCCGTGGGTGCTTCTCACAGAGCCGCAGCCATCTAGGTAGCGATTCGAGCCTGCAGCCGCCGTCGGCCCAGTACTGGTTCGGCACCGACCAGTTCGGCCGCGACGTGTTCTCCCGTTCCCTGGCCGGCGTGGGCAACTCCCTGCGGGTGGCCGTCGTCGCGGTGTACCTCTCCGCCCTCGTCGGCACCACCGCCGGCATCTGCGCGGGCTTCTACGGCGGCCGGGTACGCGGGCCGGTGCTGGCCGTGACGAACGTGCTGTTCGCCTTCCCGCCGCTGCTGCTCGCGCTGACGCTCGCGACCACGTTCACCCGCAACTGGCTGACCATCGCGATCGCCATCGCCATCGTCTACGTGCCGATCTTCGTCCGGGTCAGCCGCGGACCGGTGCTGTCGCTGCGCGAGACCGACTTCATCAAGGCGGCCCGGGTGCTCGGCATCCCGACCTGGCGCATCCTGGTGCGTCACCTGCTGCCGAACCTCGCCGCCATCGTCATCGTGCAGGTGACCCTGTCGTTGTCGTGGGCGGTGCTCACCGAGGCCGCGCTGAGCTTCCTCGGCCTGGGCAGCCCGCCACCCGCGCCGTCGCTGGGGTCGATGGTCTTCGACGCCAAGATCCTGGCCGGTACGGCCTGGTGGAACCTGGCGGCGCCGGGCGCCGTCATCGTCGTCTTCGTGGTCGGGCTCAATCTGCTCGGCGACGGGCTGCGCGACGCCCTCGACCCGAGAAATGGACGCAACGCATGACGGATCGCCTTGGTGACCTGCTGACCGAACAGGTCGACGACCGGTACGCCGGCCTCGACACCGCGTCGGTCGCGCAGTTGGCGGCGGTCATGAACGACGCCGACGCGACGGTGCCGGGCGCGGTGCGGGCGGCGCTGCCGCAGATCGTGCCGGCCATCGAGGGGGTCGCCGACCGGCTGGCGGCCGGCGGCCGGCTGCTCTATGTCGGGGCGGGCACCGCCGGCCGGATGGGGGTGCTCGACGCGTCGGAGTGCCCACCGACCTTCAGCACCCCGCCGGAGCTGGTGCGGGCGGTGATCGCCGGCGGCATGCAGGCGTTGGTCGCCTCGCAGGAGGGCGTCGAGGACGACGAGGCGGCCGGGGCGGCGGTGATCGCGGAATGCGCGGTCACGGCCGCCGACGCGGTCGTCGGCATCTCGGCGAGCGGCCGCACTCCCTATGTCGTGGCGGCGGTCCGGGCGGCCCGCGCGCGGGGCGCGCTGACGGTCGGGCTGTCGTGCAACGCCGGCACGCCGCTGAGCGCCGCCGCCGACCGGGCGATCGAGGTGCTCGTCGGCCCCGAGGTGCTGGCCGGCTCGACCCGGCTGAAGGCGGGCACGGCGCAGAAGTTGGTGCTCAACATGATCTCGACGATCTCGATGATCAGGTTGGGCAAGACGTACGGGAATCTCATGGTCGACCTGCGGGTGACCAACGTGAAACTGCGCGACCGGGCGGTCCGCATCATCCGGCGGGTCACCGGGGTCCCCCGCGCCGACGCCGAGGCGGCCCTCGACCGTGCCGGCCTGGATGTCAAGGCCGCGATTCTCATGCTCGACCGCCCGGCCGACGTGGCGGATCCCCGGCAGCGGCTGGCCGCGAGCGGCGGTCGGCTGCGCGAGGCACTGGAGGCGAGCGCGTGAAGGTCCTGGGCATGATCTCCGGTACGTCCCACGACGGCATCGACGTGGCGGCGGTCGACTTCACGCTGCGCGACGGTGTCCTGCACGGCACGGTCGGCTACGCGGACAGCTTGCCCTACCCGGAGCAGCTGCGCGTCCGGCTGATGCGGGCCCTGCCCCCGGCGGCGCTGACCTTCGCCGAGGCGTGCGAGCTGGACACGCTGATCGGTCAGGCGTTCGCCGAGGTGGCCGCCGACGCGGCCGAGCTGGCCGGCGGGGTCGACCTGATCTGCTCGCACGGACAGACCGTCTACCACTGGGTGCAGGGGCGGCAGGTGCGGGGAACGATGCAGATCGGGCAGCCGGCCTGGATCGCCGAGCGCGCCGGTGTCCCGGTCGTCGCCGACGTCCGGGCGCGGGACGTGGTCGCCGGGGGCCAGGGCGCGCCGCTGGTGTCACTGATGGACGTCATGCTGCTGTCCGGCCTGCCGGGCCGGCCGGCCGCCCTCAACCTGGGCGGCATCGCCAACGTCACCGTGCTGCGGCCGACCGGTGGCGGCGGCCCGGTGGCCTACGACACCGGTCCGGCGAACGCGCTGATCGACGCCGCCGTGGTGCGGGCCAGCCGGGGGCGGCTCCGGTACGACGAGGACGGCCGCCTCGCCGCCGCCGGCCGGGTGGACGACGCCCTGCTCACCGCACTGCTCGCCGAGCCGTACTACCGGCTGGACCCGCCGAAGACCACCGGCAAGGAACTGTTCCACGCCGACTACCTGGAGCAGGCGTTGACGGCGCATTCCGGCCTGTCGGACGCGGACATCGCCGCGACCCTGACCGCGCTGACCGCGCAGACCGTCGCCGACCAGGTGCGTCGCCACCAGGTCGACACCCTCGTCGCCTCCGGCGGGGGCTGCGCCAATCCGACGCTGATGGCGATGCTGCGGGAGCGGTTGGCCGGGGTGCGGGTCACCACCACCGCCGAGTTCGGCGCGCCGACCGACACCAAGGAGGCTGTCGCCTTCGCGCTGATCGGCTGGCACACCGCGCACGGCCTGCCCGGCACCGTTCCGTCGTGCACCGGCGCCACCGGCGCCCGGGTGCTCGGCGCCATCGTGCCCGGCGCCACGCCCCTGCGTCTGCCCGACCCACTGGCCACCGCCCCCGCCGCGCTGCGCCTGACCGGAGCCGTCTGATGACCGCCCTTCTCGAGCTCGCGGACCTGCGTGTGTCGGCCCGGTCCGGTCGCGCCGACCGGGAGATCGTGCACGGCGTCGACCTGACCGTCGAGGCCGGACAGACCGTCGCGGTCGTCGGCGAGAGCGGCTCCGGCAAGTCGCTGACCATGCTCGCCGTGATGGGCCTGCTCACCGATCCGCTGCGCGTCACCGGCGGGACCGTGCGGCTCGGTGACCGCGATCTGACCGCGCTCTCCGAGCGGGAGCTGCGCACCATCCGCGGCAACGACGCGGCGATGATCTATCAGGACCCGATGACGTCGCTCAACCCGCTGATGCGCGTCGGCGATCAGGTCGTCGAGGCGATGACCGCGCACGGCGTACCGAAGGCCGAGGCGGGGCGGCGGATGATCGACCTGTTGGCCCGGGTCGGCATCCCCGACCCGAAGCGCACCGCCCGGGCCTATCCGCACGAGTTCTCCGGCGGGATGCGCCAGCGGGTGATGATCGCCTGTGCCCTGGCGATGCGCCCCCGGCTGCTCATCGCCGACGAGCCGACCACCGCGCTGGACGTGACCATCCAGCAGCAGATCCTGGCGCTGATCGACGAACTGCGCCGGGAACTCGGCATGACCACCATCTGGGTCACCCACGACCTGGGTGTGGTGGCCCGCCTGGTCGACCGGGTCGTGGTGATGTACGCGGGCCACGTGGTCGAGGACGCGCCAGTGCGGCAGGTGTTCACCGCTCCGCAGCACCCGTACACGAAGGCGCTGCTGGCCGCGCTGCCCGACCCGACCGACGACGACCGGCCGCCGCTGGCCCAGATCCCCGGACGGCCACCGGCCGCCACCGACCCGGTCGAAGGATGCCCGTTCCGGCCACGGTGCGCGCAGGCGGTGGACGCGTGCGCGACCCGCCCCGCGCTGCAGCCACGGGCGCAGGGACGGGCCGCGTGCTGGGTGCCCCCGCACGAGTGGAGGAACTGATGCTGACGGCGACCGATCTGGTCAAGCAGTACCCGGTGCGGGGCGGCGACGACGTCGTGCACGCCCTCGCCGGGGTCTCGCTGACCGTCGGGGACGGCGAGACCCTCGGCATCGTCGGCGAGTCAGGCTGCGGCAAGTCGACCCTGGCCAAGCTGCTGGTACGGCTGGAGGACCCGACCTCCGGCACGGTCGAGCTGGACGGGGTGGACCTGACCGCGCTGCGCGGCCCCGCGCTGCGCCGGCAGCGCCGGCACATCCAGATGCTGTTCCAGGACCCGTACTCCTCGCTCAACCCGCGACTGCGCGTCGGCCAGGCGCTCGGCGAGGTGCTGGCCGTGCACCGGCTCGCCGACGGCCGGCAGCGCGAGCGGCGGGTGGCCGAGCTGCTGGAGATGGTCGGGCTGGGCGCGGCGTTCGCCGCGCGCTACCCGCACGAGCTCTCCGGCGGGCAGCGGCAGCGGGTCGGCGTCGCCCGGGCCCTCGCGGTGGAGCCGAGGGTGCTGCTGCTCGACGAGCCGGTGTCGGCGCTCGACGTGTCGGTCCGGGCCGAGATCATGAACCTGCTGGTCGACCTGCGCCGCGACCTGGGCCTCAGCTACGTGTTCATCAGCCACGACGTGGCCATGGTGCGGCACATCAGCGACCGGGTGGCGGTGATGTACCTCGGCCGGGTCGTCGAGATCGGCGACTGGAAGTCGGTGCTGGACAACCCCCGGCACCCCTACACCGCCGCCCTGTGCGCCGCGGTGCCCGCGCCCAACCCGGAGCTCTCCCAGCCGATCGAGGCCACCGTCGCCGGGGAGGTGCCCGACCCGGCGCCCCGCCGGCCGGCTGCCCGTTCCACCCGCGCTGCCCGCTGGCGCAGGACGCGTGCCGGCGGCTCGACCCGGCGTTGCTGCCGCTTCCGCTGGGTTCCGGCCACCAGGTGGCCTGCCACGTGGCCACCGAGCAGGTGACCGACCGGTCGCTCGCCCCGTCCGGCTCGTGACCGCGCCGGTGCGGGTCCGCCGGGCGGTGCCGGCCGACGCGGACGCCGCCGGCGCCGTCTTCCTGGCCTGCTGGCACGGGTCGTACGCGGACCTGCTGCCGCCGCCGGTGCGGGCCCGCTACGACGGGGCGAGCGCGGTGGCGCTGTGGCGCCGGGTCCTCGCGGCGGCGCCCGACGGGGTGCTCCTCGCCGACGTGGCCGGGCACGGGGTGCGGGGCGTCGTGCGCTTCGGCGCGGACCCGGACGATGCGCGCCGCGGACACGTGTTCAGCCTGTACGTGCACCCGGACGCCCAGGGTCTCGGGCTGGGTCGGACGCTGCTGCACGCCGCCTCCGGGCAGCTGCGGGCCGCCGGGTACGACACGGCGACGCTGTGGGTGTTCGCGGGAAACCATGCCGCTCGCGCCTTCTACGTCGGGCAGGGCTGGACGCCCGACGGCGGCACCCGGGTGGAGGAGGCGTACGGCGAGCCCGAGGTGCGGCTCCGTCGGCACCTGCCGGCGGTCACGCCCGTTCAGTGAATTTCAACAACATCTGCTGGTGATAAACTTCTCGGCATGGCAGCGGGCCCCTGGCAGGCGGTGACGGCCCTGGTCGACCAGGTCCGCCGGGCGCTGTACGACTACGTGCGCAGTCAGGACCACCCGGTGACGCGGGACGAGGCCGCCGAGGCACAGCGGATCTCGCGCAACCTGGCGGCGTTCCACCTCGACAAGCTGGTCGCCGCCGGACTGCTGCGGGCCAGGTACGCGGCGCCGACCGACCAGCCGCGCGGCCGGGGCAGAACGCCGAAGGTGTACGAGGCGGCGCCGGGCTGCATCGCGCTGACCATCCCGGAGCGGCGCTACGACCTGATCGGCGAGATCCTCGCCCAGGCCGTCGCCGAGGATCCCACCGATGCCAGGTCCGCGGCGCTCCGCCTGGCGGGGCACCGGGGCGTGGCCCTCGGTCGTCAGGTCGGCGCCGGCGGGCCGGTCGCGGACGTGCTGGCCGAGCTCGGCTTCGAACCGACCGACGACGACGAGCTGATCCGGCTGCGCAACTGCCCCTTCCACGAACTCGCCGTCCAGCAGACCGAGCTGGTGTGCGGCCTGAACCAGGCCTTCGTCGCCGGTCTGCTCGACGGGCTCGGCCGGACGGACCTGCACGCGCGGCTGGCTCCCACCCCCGGCGCCTGCTGCGTACAGATCCGCCCGGCCTGACCCGCCGGCCACCGCCACCCGCTCGGCGGCACGCCCGCTCAGCGCAGCAGATCGCCGAGCGGCACCCCCGGGTCGGCGAGCCTGGCCAGGTCGACCGCCCGGCCGGCGTGGCCGGCCCGCACCAGCGCCTGGATCTGGTCGGTCACGTCCCACACGTTGGCGTTCATCCCGGCCAGCACCCGGCCCTCGGCGACCCAGAACGCCAGGAACTCGGGCGCCCGGCCGTCCACCACGGCCGGGTCGCCGCGGAACACCACCCGGTCGTAACCGTCCGGGGCCACCCACCCGGAATACTCCATCCCCAGGTCGTACTGGTCGGAGAAGAAGTACGGCAGTCGGGCGTACTCGACCTGCTGGCCCAGCATGGACCGGGCCGCGGCCGGGCCGCCGTTGAGCGCGTTCGCCCAGTGCTCCACGCGGATGTGCCGGTGCAGCAGCGGGTGGAGGGCGTTGGCCACGTCGCCCGCGGCGTGGATGTGCGGGTCGGAGGTGAGCAGCCGGGCGTCGGTGACGATGCCGTTGTCGACCTTCAGGCCGGCCGCCTCGGCCAACTGCACGTTGGGCTGGATGCCCACGCCGACGACGACGGTGTCGGCGGCCAGTTCGGTGCCGTCGGTCAGCAGCACCGAAGACACCCGCCCGGTCCCCCGCAGCTGTCGGACGCCGACGCCGAAGTGGAAGGTGACGCCGTGGCCGCGGTGCAGGTCGGCGAAGACCCGGGCGACCTCGTCGCCGAGGACCCGCTGCAACGGCAGCTCGGCGGTCTCCACCACGGTCACGGCGGCGCCGTGCCGCCGGGCGGCGGCGGCGATCTCCAGACCGATCCAGCCGGCGCCGATCACCACGAGGTGGGCCTGGTCGGTGACGGCTTCGGCGATCCGATCGGAGTCCGCCAACGTGCGCAGATACAGCACCCCGTCCAGGTCGGCGCCGGGAACATCGAGGCGGCGGGGCGCCGAGCCGGCGGCCAGCAGCAGCTTGTCGTAGCCGAGCCGTTCGCCGTCGGCGAGGACGACCTGGTGGGCTTCGCGGTCGATGCCGGTGACCCGGGTCGCGGTACGCAGGTCGACGTCGTTCGCCTCGTACCAGCCGGCGTCGTGCACGTACACGTCGCGCCGCGGCGTGCTCCCCAGCAGCAGGCCCTTCGACAGCGGTGGCCGCTCGTACGGCCGTTCGGGTTCCTCACCGAGCAGGATCACCCGGCCGGCGAAGCCCTCCTCGCGCAGTGTCTGGGCGGCCTTGGCGCCGGCGAGGCCGGCGCGACGATGACGAACGTGGGACTGCTGTCCATGCCGCTCTCCAATCGGGTCAGTGGGCTCCGGTGAGGGAGAAGAACTCGGCCCTGGAGCGGGCGTCGTCCCGCAGGGTCCCGAGCAGGGTTGAGGTCACGGTGGTGGCGCCGGTGGCCCGCACGCCGCGCAACGTCATGCACAGATGCTCGGCCTCGATGACGACACCGACGCCCTTGGGCGCCAGCTCGAGGGCCAGCCAGTCCGCCACCTGCTTGGTCAGCCGCTCCTGCACCTGCGGCCGGTGGGCGAAGAGCTCCACGACGCGGGCGAGTTTGGACAGTCCGAGGATCCGGTCGCCCGGCAGGTAGCCGACGTGCGCGACACCGACGAACGGCAACAGGTGGTGTTCGCACACCGACCGGATGGGAATGGACCGGGCCAGCACCAGTTCGTCGTAGCCCTCGTCGTTGGGGAAGGTGGTCAGGTCGAACGGGCGCGCGGTGAGCAACTCGGCGTACGCCCGGGCCATCCGGCCCGGCGTGTCCCGCAGGCTTTCCGAGCCCAGGTCGATGCCGAGTGCGGTCAGGAACCGCGCGGCGGCCTGTTCGGCGGCGACCAGGTCGCGCGCCGGTTGCTGGTCGACGCGTCGTGGGGCCGGAGCGATGGTCACCTGAGCTGCCCTCCAAGCGGTGGTTCCTGCAATCGCCATCCTGGTCCCCTGGCTCCTGAATTTCAATAGCGGGCACTGGTTAAATTCGCCGCCCGGCGCGGGCGCGACGACGCTCGGCGGCAGGTCCGGGCGGCTGAGCAGGCACTTGACGGAATGCGTTAGTAATGGCTAACGTGTTTCGGGTGATCGACGCGTTGTCTGCCGCTGCTGAACCCACCCGGCGACGGATCCTGCAGCTGCTCGCGTCGCAGCCCCGCACGGTGAGCAGCATCGCGGCGGAGTTCACCGTCACCCGGTCGGCGATCTCCCAGCACCTGTTGCTGCTGGCCGAGGTCGGCCTGGTGACGGCCGAGAAGGTCGGCCGGGAGCGCATCTACCGGGTCGTACCCGACGGACTCCGTCAGCTGCAGGCCGAGATCGACCGGTTCTGGACCGCCGAGCTCGACCTGCTGGTCGCCGACGCCCACGCCCTGAAGTCTCAACGGATCGAGAGAGACCACTGATGTTCACCAAGACCGTCGTCCTCCCCGTCGACATCGACGAGGCATTCGCGCTCATCACCGAGCCGGAGCGGCTGCGCCGCTGGCAGACCGTGTCGGCCCGCGTCGACCTCCGCGTGGGCGGTGACTACCGCTGGACCGTCACCCCCGGCCACGTGGCGGCCGGCACCTTCCGAGAGGTCGAACCCGGCAAGCGGGTCGTGTTCGGCTGGGGTTGGGAGGGCAACCCGGACCTCGCCCCCGACACCTCGACCGTCTCCATCACGATCGAGCCGGTCGCCGACGGCACCCGGGTCACCCTCACCCACGAGGGGCTCACCGACGAGCAGGCGGCGATGCACGCCGAGGGCTGGAACCACTACCTCGGCCGTCTCGAGAAGGCCGCCGTCGCCGGTGATGCCGGCCCGGACGAGTGGTCCGCCGCTCCCGAGCGGCTCGACGAACTGTCCGCCGCCGACGCCACCCTGGCCGTGCTCCAGACGGTCCTGCGCCGGCTGACCTCCTCCGACCGCGCCAAGCAGACCCCCTGCGCGGACTTCACCTGCCACGACCTCGCCGAGCACCTGTTCGGCTCGATGGTCACCCTCGGCGCGATGGCCGGCGTCGAGGTCGTGAACCCCGGGACGGGTTCGCTGGAGGACCGGACGGCCACCATGGCGGCGCAGGCCATCGAGGGATGGCGCGCCCGGGGCCTCGACGGCGCCGTCGCCGCGCCCGGCGGCGGCGAGATGCCGGCCGCGTTCGTGGCGGGCATCATGCCGGTGGAGTTCCTGTTGCACGCCTGGGACCTGGCCCAGGCCAGCGGCACGCCCCTGGCCGTCAGTGACGAGGTCATGGCCTACGTCCACAAGCTCGCCGAGCAGATCGTCCCCGGCGGCCGCGGCTCCTCGTTCGGCGACGAGGTGACCCCGCCCGTGGACGCCGACCCGATGGAGCGGCTGGCCGCCTTCTCTGGCCGTCGCCCCCTGGCCGGATGACAGGATCCGACGATGCAGATGCCGAAGCCCACGGACGCTGACAAGCAGTTCTTCCGGTCCGCCGTGTCCGACGCCCCAGGGGTCGAGGTCAAGCCGATGTTCGGCAACCTCGGCGCGTTCGTGAACGGCAACATGTTCGCCGGGCTGTTCGGCTCGTCGGTCGGCGTGAAACTCGCCGCCGACGATCTGGCCGAACTCGCGACGATCGAGGGTGCGGGACCCTTCGGCCCTGCGGAGCGACCGATGGGTGGCTACCTGGCCCTGCCCCCGTCGTTCAGCACCGAGCAGGCGACGGTCTGGGTCGACAGGGCTCGGGGGTACGTCGCGACGCTGCCGCCCAAACCCAAGAAGGAGAAGCGGTAGCAACGGCCGCCTGAGCCGCGAGCGCAGCCGGCCGCCGGCATGCGAGAGTGTGGGCCGGGCGGACTGGTGTCGACGTTGCCGCAAGCCCCGGAGCAGGAAGGCGGTCCGCCGATGTTCAACACCGCACGCCTGCAGGTCGTGCTGGAGATCGCCCGGCACGGCACGATCGTCGCCGCCGCGGAGCAGCTACGGCTGAGCCCGTCGGCGGTCTCCCACCAGCTCGCCACGCTGGAGCAGGAGGCCGGGGTGGCGCTGGTGGACCGGGGGCCGCGCAGCCTGCGGCTCACCGCCGCCGGCCAGCGCCTCGCGGACTACGCGCAGCAGATCGCCGACCTGATGTCGGCCGCCCGCGACGAGCTGTCCGCGCACGGCGAGGGCCGGCGGGGTCTGCTGCGCATCGGGTTCTTCGCGACGGCCGGCGCGGAGCTGCTGCCGCGCGCCCTGTCGAGCTTCACCCGGGACCATCCGCAGGTCGAGCTCGCGCTGATCCTCGGGCAGCCGGACGAGCTGCTGCCCCGGCTCAACCAGGGCGAACTGGACCTCGTGGTGGTGTTCGACCACCCGTTGAGTCCGGCCCAGGCTTCGCCGTACGTGAAGGTCGAACCGCTGATGGTGGACCCGCAGCTGGTGGTGCTTCCGGCCGACCACCCGCTGTGCGGCCGGCGGCGGCTGCGGCTCGCGGACCTCGCCGCCGAGCCGTGGATCACCACCCTCGGCGTGCAGGGCGAGGTGTCGGTGCTTGAGCTGGCGGCGCGGGCCGAGGGCTTCCAGCCGCGGATCCGGTGCCGCAGCGACCACTACGAGGTGGTGCTCGGCCTGGTCCGGGCCGGCGTCGGCGTCGCGCTGGTGCCGTCGCTCGGCCTGCGCAACCCGGGTCAGGTGGCGGTCCGGCAGCTCGCGCACGGCAAGCTGCACCGGGAGATCGGCGTGGCGTTGCGCCCCGGCAATCCGAACCCGGTGGTGGGCAGCTTCGTCGAACGGCTGACCGACGCCGCCGCGGGGCTCAGTCAGGAGCTGTCCGAGCGGTGGGCGCCGGCGAGCCGGTCGACCGTCGTGCCCCAGCGCCGCAGCTCCGCCACGGCGGCCCGCTCCGCCCCGGGCTCGAACGCCGCGATCACGGCGTAGACGACCGTGTGCCGGCCGGACACGATCCCGGTGTCGGCCCGTACGCCGGTGTCGGTGCCGGTCTTGTTCAGCACCCGGACGCCGTCGCCCGACCACGGGTCGTGGCCGATGGAGTCGGCCACCAGGGTGTGGTCGGTGTTCCCGGCGAGCCAGTCCCGCAGCAGCGCGCACGCCCGCGGGCGCTGCCAGGTGCCGGCCGCCACGTCGGCGAGGAACGCGCAGAGCTCGCGGGCGGTGCCGGTCGCGAAGGTCTCCGGTACGCCGGGGCCGCGCTCGGCCCGGATCCGGTCGTGCACGGTCGTGTCCCGCAGGCCGGCCTGGCAGGCCAGGTCCTGCACGGCGTCGAGCGTGACCAGGCGGAGCAGCGCGTTCGTAGCGGCGTTGTCGCTGACCGCGGCCACCGCCGTGGCCAGGTCGGCGACCGTCCACCACCGGGGCGACAGCGCGCCGAGCAGGCCGGTGCCGCCGACCTCCCGGTCCTCATCGAGCAGCTCCACCCGCCGGTCGGCGGCGAGGGTGCCGTCGCGAGCCGTCGGGCCACCTCGCCGAGCAGCAGCACCTTGCCGACGCTGGCCAGCCGGAGGACCCGGTCCGGGTCGACCGAGATGCCGCGCCCGTCGTCCAGCCGCCGCACCAGCGCCCCGATCCGCACGCCGGCGGCCGGGCCCCCACCGGCCGCGCTCATCGCCGTCCCGGCACGGCCGGCTTCCTACCGGTCACGGCCAGCACCCGGCCGGGCCGGGTGTCGGTGACCTCACCGCGGTGCACCACGACCCGGCCGCCGACCACCACGCAGCGGACGCCGCGCGGCGGCGCCAGCGGATCGTCGTACGTGGCGCCGTCGGCGACCCACTGCGGGTCGAAGACCACCAGGTCGGCGGCGTACCCGTCGGCGAGCAGGCCGCGGTCCCGCAGGCCGAAGCGGCGGGCGGGCATCGCGGTCATCTTGTGCACCGCGTCCGCCAGCGGCAGCAGACCCACGTCGCGTACGTAGTGCCCGAGCACCCGGGCGAAGCTGCCCGCCCAGCGCGGATGCGGGCGGCCCCCCTTCGGTACGCCGTCGGAGCAGAGCATGGTGAGCGGGCTGGCCAGCACCCGGCGGACGTCGTCCTCGTGCATGGAGTGACTGAGGATGGTGACGTCGCCCCGTTCGGCGGCGAGCAGGTCGCAGGCGTAGTCCACCGGGTCGGCGCCGCGCGCGGCGGCCAGGTCGGCGATGGTGCGCCCCTGCGCGTCCGGGTTGTTCGGGGCGGACGCGACGCGGATCAGGTCCCAGCCGCCGTTGCCCACGGTGTTCTCCCAGCCCGGCACTCCGCCGACCAGGTCGGCACGGATCCGGTCGCGGACCGCCGGGTCCGCGACGGCGGCGAGCATCGCCGACACCCCGTCGGCGATCACCCAGGGGGGCAGCATCGCGAGCAGGGCCGTGCTGCCGGCGGTGTACGGGTAGACGTCGCAGGCGACGTCCAGCCCGTCGGCACGCGCCCGGTCGAGTCGGGCCAGGGTGCGGACGGTGGCGCCCCAGGCCCGCCGGCCGGCGGTCTTGTGGTGGGAGACCTGCAGCGCCGACCCGGCGGCGCCGGCGATCTCGATCGCCTCTTCGAGGGCCGACTCGACCTGGGACATCTCGTCGCGCAGGTGCGTCACGTACGGCTTGCCGTGCGCCGCGGCGACCCGGGCCAGGGCGATGACCTCGTCGGTGCCGGCGTTCACTCCGGGCGAGTAGATCAGGCCGGTGGACAGGCCGGCCGCGCCTGCGGCGAGCGCCTCGTCGAGCAGCCCGCACATTCGTCGGGTCTCCTCCGGCGTCGCGCGCCGTTGAGCGAAGCCGACCACGGCGGCGCGCAGCGTCCCGTGCCCCACGAGGGCGGCGAGGTGGTTGCGCCGGGCCGCGCCCTGCGCCGCGGCGAACTCCGGGAACGACGCGTACGCCGCCGCGGGCGGCCCGAAGGTCGCCGCGATCAGCTCCCGCACCGGCCCGCCGCGCTCGGGCGGGACCGGGAAGGGACTGATCCCGCAGTTGCCGCAGATCTCGGTGGTCACCCCCTGGAGCAGCGGCGCCCGACGCAGCACCTCCCGTTGCTCGTCGTCGCCGGCCAGCAGGTCGGAGTGGGTGTGCACGTCGAGGAAGCCGGGTGTGACCACCAGACCGGCGGCGTCCACCACCGCGGCGGCGGGCGTGCCGCTGGACGGTGGCAGCAGCACCAGCCGTCCCTCCCGTACGCCCACGTCGGCCGGGCGGGCCGGCGCGCCGGTGCCGTCGAGCACGTCCCCGCCGGTGAACACCAGGTCGAGCCGCGCCATCACAGCACCTTGGACAGGAACGCGCGGGTCCGGTCGTGCCGCGGCGCGGCCAGCACGTCCCGGGGCGGCCCCTGCTCGACGATCAGGCCCTCGTCCATGAAGACCAGGTGGTCGCCGACCTCACGGGCGAAGCCCATCTCGTGGGTCACCACGATCATCGTCATCCCGCTGGCCGCCAGGTCCTTCATCACCTCGAGCACCTCCCCGACGAGTTCGGGATCGAGCGCGGAGGTCGGCTCGTCGAAGAGCATCAGCTTCGGTGACATCGCCAGGGAGCGCGCGATGGCCACCCGCTGCTGCTGCCCGCCGGAGAGTTGCGCCGGGTAGTGGTGGGCGCGATCGGCCAGCCCGACCCGGTCGAGCAGCTCACCGGCGCGCCTGCGGGCCTCGGCCGTCCGCACGCCCTTGACGGCGACCAGGCCCTCCATCACGTTCTCCAGCGCGGTGCGGTGCGGGAACAGGTGGAACCGCTGGAACACCATGCCGATCGACTCGCGCTGCCGGCGCAGCCGGGCGTCCGGCAGCGGCCGCAGCCGCCCGCGGCGCTCCTCGTACCCGATCAGCTCGCCGTCGACGTACACCCGCCCGCCCTGCGGCTCCTCCAGGTGGTTGAGGCAGCGCAGCAGGGTGGACTTGCCGGAGCCGGAGGGGCCGACCACGCAGACCACCTGGCCGCGCCCGATGGTCAGGTCGATGCCGCGCAGCACCTCCAGCCGGCCGAAGCTCTTGCGCAGGGCCCGGCACCGCACCATCGGCGCGGTCATCGCGCGCTCCCGGAGAACCGCAGGTTGCGGGCGATCCGCCCGCGCAGCGTGCCCGGCAGCGTGGTGCCGAAGCCGCGGCTGAACCGGCGTTCCAGGTAGTACTGGCCGGCGCTGGCGAGGGTGGTGAGGACCAGATACCAGATGGACGCGACGATGAGCAGGGCGATCACCTCGAAGTTCGTCAGGTAGAGCCGCTGGGCGACGGTGAGCAGGTCGGCGCCGGCGATCACCGAGACGAGCGAGGTGGTCTTCAGCATGGAGATGAACTGGTTGCCGGTCGGCGGGACGATGATCCGCATCGCCTGGGGCAGCACCACCCGCTTCATGATCTTCGTACGGGACATGCCCAGTGCCGCCGCCGCCTCCTGCTGACCGGGGTCGACGGCCCGCAGGCCGGCGCGCACGATCTCGCTCATGTACGCGCCCTCGTTGATGCTGAGCCCGAGCAGCGCCGCGACAAAGCCGGTGACCAGCGTGTTCGTCTCCCAGGTGATCAGCTTCGGGCCGCCGAACGGCACGCCCAGACCGATCTCGGGGAAGATCAGCGCGATGTTGAACCAGAAGATCAGCTGCACCAGCAGCGGCGTGCCGCGGAAGAACCAGACGTACGCCATCGCGCCGGTACGCAGGATGCGGCTGTCGGAGACCTGCATCAGGGCGACCACCACGCCGAGCACCACACCGATGACCATCGAGGCGACGGTGAGCTGGACGGTGACCCAGAGCCCTTCCAGGATGACCCGGTCGAACTGGTAGTCGGCGACGATGTCCCAGTGCAGGTTGGGGTTGATGGCGACGGTCCATCCCAGCCAGACCAGCACCAGCGCCGTCACCCCGGCGGCCAGCCAGCGGCCGGGCCGGAGGGGATGACTGATCCGGTTCGCTTCCGGCGCTTCCGAGCCGGTGGGCCCGGCCGCAGCCGGGCCCACGACGGTCGCGTCCACCGGCGTGCTCACTGCTGGGCGTTGACCGTGGCGGCCTTGACCGCGCTGCCCTGCACGCCCCACTTCTCCATGATCTTGGCGTACTCCCCGCTGTCGATCAGTTCCTGGAGCGCCTTGCGCACCGCGTCGCGGAGCTGGCTGTCCTTCTTGTCGATCGCGATGCCCCACGGGCCGGCCTCGTACTGGGCCTCCAGCACCTCGTACTTGCCGCTCTCCTGGGCCAGCATCTTGGCCACCGGGTAGTCGACGATGGTGGCCACCGCCCGCCCGGCGTCGATCTGCAGCAGGCCGGTCGGGGCGTCCTCGCTCTGCGAGATCGTCATCTTCTTGCCGCACTTGGCGTTCTGCCCCTCGCCGATGGCGAGGTTGGAGCTGCCCTTGGCGAGCACCACGGCCCGACCGCACAGGTCGGCCAGGTCCTTGACGCCGGCGGGGTTGCCCTTGGCCACCATGATCGCGCCACCGGCCTGGAAGTAGTCGACGAAGTCGACCGCCTTACGCCGCTCCTCGGTGTCGCTCATCGAGGACATCGCCAGGTCCCAGCGGTCGGCCTGCAGTCCCGGGATCAGGCCGGGGAAGTTCGCGTTGGTCATCTCCAGCTTCAGGCCGAGCCGCCCGGCGATCGCCGCGGCCAGTTCCGTGTCGACGCCGATCAGGTCCTGGGTGCCCTCCTTGTACATCTCCATCGGCGGGTAGCCCTCGGCGGTGGCGACCCGGAGCACGCCCTTCTCCTTGAGCGCGGCGGGTACGAGGTCGGTGGCCTTGGCGTCGGCGGCGACCGAGGCCGACCCACCGGCCTGCGACGTCTGACCGCTCGTCGAGCGTCCGCAGCCGGTGAGGGCGACCGAGAGAGTGGCAAGACCGATGACGACGCGGAGCGCCTGCTTCCTGAGCACCGGGAACCTCCTGCTGGGACGACTGGCGGGGACCATATCGCGGGAGTCGGCAGCGTGAACAGCCTGAATGCTTTACATGGTGAGCACCGAGAAAGTCGATGCTCGAACGGAGGGTCGCGGAGGGCAGACCCGACGCGGCGGCAGGCTCCACAATGGGCAGCCGCCGGGCCTACGGTGCGAGCCCTCGCCGTACGGCGCGGCGGGTCAGTGCCCGACGGCGAAGCGGCCGTCGGCGGCGCGGCGGATCCTGCCGCTGGCGACGGCGATGTGCAGCCCGTAGCGCAGCAGCTTCTCGGCGGCCTCGGTGCGACGGCGGTGACCGAGCAGTTCGAGCGCGGCGCGCAACAGCTGCTCCTCCCCCAGGTGCGGTGTCTGCTCCAACGCGTGCGTCAGGGCGTTGGCCACCTCCTCCGGCGGCACCTCCTCGAACCGGCGATCGGAGCTGACCTGGGTGGTGCGGTAGCTGCGCGACGTGTGCGGGTCCAGGCCGGCGGGCCAGGCGAAGACACCGATGTGGGGATGGCGGTGCAGGGTCTCGCGGTCCACCAGCTTCAGCACCTCCGCGCGCCGGTCCTCCCGGGTGCGGGCGAAGCCGAACCGGGCGAGCGTGAGCCGCGCCAGGCGGTGCTGCTCGATCGGCCCCTCGGCGGCGATGATCTCGCGCAGGCTCTCCCGGACCAGCGATCTGATCCGGCGGTCGCTGCCGATCAGGTCGATGTCCGCCTGCTCCCCGATCACCGTCGGCACGTACGGCACGAACGGGCTGGCCGTCGGGCTGCCCGTCGGCTCGGCGACGGCGCTCACCGCCGGCTGCCCGAGCAGGACGGCCGGGGCCACGGGCGCGGCAGGGGCCAGCGAGGCGATCGGGGCGGCCGGCTCCTCGGCGTCGGCCGGTGGCCCGTCGTGTCGATCCTCGCCGTTGGCCGTCGGCCCCGGCACCCGCGCGTCGGGTGACGCATCCACCCGCTGCGCCGGAACCTGCACGACGGGCGAGACGCCGGTCTCCACCGGCACCTGCCGTAGCGCATCGGAGGCCGCCGGCACCTGGTCCGGCGCCGGCAGTTCGGCGTCCTCCCGCTCCTCCTCGGGCGTGTTGGCGGCGGTCACCGCGGCGTCGATCTGGTCGAGGATCGCGGCGCGGTCGTGGATCCACGACGGCAGCCAGAAACGGACCATCGCCGGCCAGCCCATGATCGAGCGCAGCAGGCTGGGCGCCGAGTCCCGGTCCGCCACGGTCGGCCGGCTGCTCCACTCGGGACCGTCCAGCATGACGGCGACCTGCCAGCGCGGCGTGCCGGGCGCCCGTACGGCGATGTCGACGGTGAAGTCGGAGAGCCCGTGCGAGGTGCGGACCTCGTGGCCGCGGGCACGGATGGCGGCGGCGACCTCGTCGCGGACCCGGCTGCGCCGTTCCGCGCGGTCGGTGACCAGGTCGCCGAGCCGGTCGGCGCCGGCGGCGGCCATCTCGCAGTACGCGCGCAGGTGCTGGGTCCCCACCGCCGAGGTCCGGGACAGGTCGATGTCGGACGGGTCGAACGAGGAGTAGAGCACCACCTGGCGCCGGGCCCGGGTGATCGCCACGTTCAGCCGCCGCTCGCCGCCGGCCTGGCTGAGCGGTCCGAAGTTCAGCGGCAACTGGCCGGTCTCCGGGTTGGTGGAGAAGGCCAGGGAGAAGAGCACGACGTCGCGCTCGTCGCCCTGCACGTTCTCCAGGTTCTTCACGAAGACCGGTTCCGCGACGGCGCCCGACAACTGCTCGCGTACCAGGGGGTCGGGGCTCTCCTCGAGCAGGTTGAGGATGAGGTCACGCTGCTGGATGTTGAAGGTGACCACGCCGATGGACTGGCCCGCGGTGGCCGGGTCGTGCAGCCGTCGGGTGATCTCGTCGAGGATGGCGCGGGCCTCGACCTCGTTGGTCCGCGAGGCGCCCCGGTCGTACTGCCCGTGGACCCGTCGCCAGATGATGCCCGCGGAATCGCCGGCCCCCGGCGACGGCAGGCTGGAGAGCTTGCTGTCGTAGTAGTACCGGTTGGAGAAGGCGATCAGCGACTCGTCGTGGCTGCGGTAGTGCCAGGAGAGCCACCGCTGCGGGAGACCGGATTCGACCGCCTCGCTGAGGATGCTCTCCAGGTCCTCGGGCACGGGCCCGTCGCCCTCGTCCGGCTCGTCCGGGGTGTGGGCGGCCTGCATGATGCTGGTCGGCGGCATCTGTCGGGAGTCCCCGACCACCACCACCGCACGTCCCCGGCCCATCGCGCCGACCGCCTCGGCGACGCGGATCTGGGAGCCTCGTCGAAGATGACCAGGTCGAAGCGCCGGCTCCCGGGGGCGAGGAAGTTCGCGGCGGAGGCCGGGCTGACCAGCACGCACGGGGCCAACGCGAGCACCACGTCCGGGTACTGCTCGAACAGCTCCCGGAACGACTTCCCGCCGCGCTTGCGGCGAAGTTCCGCGGCGAAGTCGGCAAAGCGGCCGCGGCGGTCCGTCGGGCTGAACGGTCGACGGCGGACCAGCACCGACGGCAGGTGCTCGGGCAGCGCCGCGCGCAACTGGGCGGCCGCCGACTCGAACTGGGCGATCTCGTCGTCGTGCAGCTCCGGGTCGAAGTACTGCAGACCGCCGGCGCGCAGCCGCTCCGCGAGCGAGGCCGCGGCGACGCCCCGCCGGTACGCCTCCTCGGCGAGCTGCGGGTTGACCTCGCCCCGCAGCAGCTTTTCGCGGTAGTCGACGAGTCCGGCCGCGCCGAGCACGTCGGCGTGGGTGAGCACGGTCGCCCACCGGCGCAGCGGGAACAGCTCGTCGGCCCGCAGCTCGTTCAGCCAGGTCGCGCCGTCGCGCTGCCAGGCGTCGAGCCAGTGCGACCCGCCCGCCCAGCGGCTCAGCTCCGGGGCGCCGCAGCGCAGCACTCCCTGCCAGGCCCGCCACCGGGCGGCCGCGCGGTCGAGCAGGACGGCCTCCCCCTCGCCGATCCCCCGGTGGAACAGCGCCCAGGCGGCGGGGTGCGCCGCCAGGAGTACGCGACCGGCCCGGGTCGCGGTGACGGCCTCGCGCAGCCGCTGCTCGGCGTGCGGGTCGGTGGGCCGCCAGCCGCCGGGCAGGTGGAGACCACCCAGCGTGCCGCACTGCTGGGACAGGGCGGCGGCGTGCGCCTGCGCGGCCACCAGCCGACCGGTGACCAGTTCGACCTGCTCGGGGTCGACGGTGGCGCCGGACTGGAGGTGGACGGCGAGCCGGTCGGCGATGCCCTGCCGGCGCTTGCGCTTGCCGAACAGCTTCCGGCCCGCCTCCTGGGCCTCGGCATGCCAGGCGGCCAGCTCGGCGAGCGCGAAGACGTCTGGGCGGAAGGTGGTCAGCTCGCCGGCGAACCCCTGCCGGAACGCGGCCAGCTCCGCCAGGAGCCGGTCGGCCGCCTCGTCCCAGCGGCGGTCGGACGCGCGCAGGGTGGTGTCCCGGTCCGGCAGCGTTCCCCGTACGGCGAGCCAGGCGCCGGCCTGCAGCTCGCGGATCGCGTCCGGGGCGGTCAGCGTACGCAGCAGGTCGGTCAGCTCCGGGCGGGCCGCGAGGTCGGCGCGGACCTGTTCCAGCTCGGCGGCGATCTCGGTGACCGCGTCGGCGTGCAGCCCGTCCAGGGTGCGGCAGCCACTGATGGCCCAGGGGTGCGCTGGCCGGAGCCGGGCCGAGCGGGCGGCGGCGGGGAACTCCCGCAGCGTCGTCTCCACCCGGGCCCGCTGCTCGCCGGTCGCGCCGAGATACCCGACCGGCACGGGCGCGACCGGCCCGTCGCCGTACGCCAGGGTCTGCTCGTAGGCCGACCAGAGCGACATGCCGGCGGCGTTGTCGGTGTGGACCTGGGCGGGATAGTCCGCCAGCGGCGCCAGCCGGGTGCGGTACGCCGTCTCGACGGCCGTCCAGGTCGCGTCGCCGCCGTGGTCGTACTGGTCGAGGGCGTCGCGGAGCTGCTGGCGGATCGCGTTGATGGACTGCTTGCGGCCGTGCAGGTCGAGGGCGAACGGTCCCAGGCCGATCTGCTTGAGACGGCGCTTGACCACGTCGAGGGCGGCCTGCTTCTCGGCGACGAAGAGCACCGACCGGCCGGCGGTGACCGCCCGGGCGATCATGTTGGTGATGGTCTGCGACTTGCCGGTGCCGGGCGGACCCTCCAGGACGAACGACTGGCCGCGCTCGGCCAGCACGATGGCCTGCATCTGCGAGCCGTCGGCGGGGATGGGCAGGTGCAGCTGCGCTTCGTCGACGCGGACGTCCTGCTCGGTGCCGGCCGGGTCGTCGAAGGACGCGCCGGACGACTCCACGAGGTGCCGCACCACCGGGTTCTCCATGAACCGGGGCCAGTGGTCGGTGAGGTCGCGCCACATCTGGAAGGTGGAGAACTGCAGCAGCCGCAGGCTGGCGGTCTCGTCGATGCGGTAGTTGAGTCGGTTGTCGACCAGCCCGGCGTTGATCGCGGCGAGCGTCTTGCCGATGTCGATGCCGTGCTCGTCGAGGACCGGCTGCTCCAGCTCCGGGATCCGGACGCCGTGCTTGACCCGCAGCCACTCGATCAGGCAGTGGTTCGGGGTGGCGACCTCGGCGCCGTCGATGACGATGGCGTACGGGCGCCGCCCGGCGCCGCCCTCGATCCGCACCGGCAGCAGGAACAGCGGCGCGTAGGCCTCTCCCCCGGTGGTCTTCGCGTGCACCAGCGTGCCGATGGTCAGGTAGAGGTAGTTGCTGCCGGTCTCCTGTTCCATCGTGCGCGCCTCGCGTTGCAGCGAACGCATCGCGGTCTTGTAGCGGGCCTCGGTGACCGCGCCGTAGACCCGGCGGTCGGTGCGCAGCTCCCGGGTGAGCATCTCGGCGTCGAGATCCTGCGCCCGCCGGGTGCCGGCGAGCTCGTGGACGTGGCTGATGTCGTCCTGCGGAATGATCTGCACCTGGCGGCCGTCGTGGATCAGGTCGTCGAGCAGGGCGAGCGCGCCGGCCGGGACGTGCAGCTCCAGGCCGCGGCCGCGCTTGGGCAGGTTGAGCAGCGGGTTGCGCAGGCTCAGGTCGAGCAGGGACTTCTTCCACTGCTGGATGCGCGCCGGGGAGCCGTCGGACTGCTGCGGCGCCTCGTCGCCCTCGTCGGCGAGCTGCCGCAGCTTCGCCAGCGCCACCCCGGTCGGCAGCTCGATGGAGCCGACCGCCCCGGTGGGCGCCTCGGCGTCGACCGCCGGCGGGGCGACCAGTTCGTCGGGCGAGGGCAGCGGCCGGATGCCGGAGCGGTGGGCGAGGTGCACGTCGACCACGCCCTGGAGCCGCTGGCCCTGGCCGCGGAAGTGGGCGAGGCCGACCTGCACCGCCTCGGTGAACGCGGCGGTCTGCGCGCCCGGCCCGATCCGGGTCAGCTCGACCGGCACCGCCCGCCCCGAGTCGACCATGGAGATGAGCAGGTTGGTCTCGGTCACCGCGGCGGAGCCGAGGCGTTCCTCCTCGAGCAGGAAGCCGCCGAACGCGTGCCCCTCGGTGATGAAGATCAGCGGGTGCAGCCCGGCCGCCTCCAGGCAGGCGGCGTAGGTGACGGCGAGGTCGAGGCAGTTGCCGAGCCGCCCGTCGAGGACGGCGGCGGTGGTGCGGACCTTCTGGCCGGTGTTCTCGAACGACGCCGGCAGGGCCTGGTAGGTGATGTCGAGCTGGCGCAGCGCCTCGTAGACGGCGCCGGCGATGAGCGCGGCCCGCTCGGAGCCGTCCTGGTAGCCCGGTAGGGAGCCCGAGCCGGTGCGGGTGAGCAGGATCTGCGCCGCGGCGCGCAGGACCGCGTTCACCGCCCGGGTGTTGGGTTGCACGAAGGCGGCGAGGGAGTCGTACAGGGCCTTGCTGTTGAACCACTCGTTGTGGGCCAGCACCGCCGACGGGGCGACCAGCCGGAGGTCGGGACGGTCGTCGGCGCGGGCGGTGAGCCGGTAGTCGACCGGGAACGCCTCGTCGGTGCGGCCGAGCAGCCCCCGGTCCGGGGTGAACTCGCGGAAGTCGTCCCAGCCGGTGGTCGCGCCGGGCCGCAGCGGCGTGGTGAGGGTACGCGTCCACGGCTCGGTCAGGGGGCCGTCCGGGCCGAGCAGTTCAAGGGTCAGCGACACCTCCGACAGCGGCGCGTCGCCCAGGTTCGTCAGCGTGAGGTGCCGGACCAGCGGCACCCGGTTGTGCACCAGGGCGGCGTTGATGGCCGGCTGCACGAGCAGCCCGAGCGCGAGCTGGCCGTCGTCGGTGGCGAACTGCGCGAAGACGCTGTCGGGCATGGCGCGCTTCTCCAGGTAACGAGAGGGAGGAGAGCCAGCCTAGCGGTCCCTCCTGACTCCGGGCCCTCAGCCGGACCGGCCCCGTTTGCTCGCGCTCTCCCCGGGCAATCGCGCGACGCAGCATCCGGCACGGAGAGGAGCAGGTGATGAAGATCCACGACCCGTCCAGTCAGGCGATGCAGAAAGACTACGACGTTACGGACATCGAGCGCCTGATGGCCAAGCGACAGTGGAAGAACTACGACGACGTGATCAACTGGCTGAAGAAGGAGGGTGACGAGGACCGGCGCTTCACCCCCGGCGAGGTGCAGCACATGATCGACGACTTCAGCCGGGTGCGGGACAAGGGGATGGACTTCGTCCGCGATCCCGAGCGGCTCTGCCGGAATCTCAAGGGCAGCCGGTAGCGCGTCGGTCCGGCCCCGCCGGTGGCCGCCGACGAACTCCGACACCGGGTCGGATCGGCCCGGGTGGCCCGGCTGGCCACCGTCGGGGACGACGGCCGTCCGCACCTGGTGCCGGTGTGTTTCGTCCTGCTCGGCGACGTCGTCTACCACGCGGTCGACGAGAAGCCCAAGCGCCACCGGCGGCTACGCCGGCTGGAGAACATCCAGGCGACCGGGTACGTCTGCCTGCTGATCGACGAGTACGACGAGGACTGGTCATGGCTGTGGTGGGTCCGGCTGGACGGGCAGGGCCGGCTGGTGGCGGACCGCGCGGAGGAGGCCGCGGCGCGCGCGGCGCTGGCCGACAAATATCCGCAGTACGTGCGACAGCCACCGGCCGGGCCGGTGGTGGCGATGCGGGTGACCGGCTGGTCGGCGTGGTCGGCGGCGGAGGCGGCCGGGTGACCGCCGGCCGGAGCGGGTCAGCGGGCCGGGGCGAGGGCGTCGAGCACCTCGTCGGCCCGCCGCAGCGACGCCCCCGCGTCAGCGCGGGGTGAGCCGATCTCCGGGTCGAAGTTGAGGTCGACGAACAGTTCGGTGATGCCGGCCGCGGCGAGCCGGCCGAGATCCGACCTGATCTGCTCCAGCGTGCCGGTGAGCGGCTCGCGCTCGGCGGGGCCCGTCGAACGTACCCGGACGACGCCTCGGCAGACGAACCGCAACGAGCGGGGATCGCGCCCGGCGTCCGCCGCGGCAGCCCTGACCGCCGCGACCGACTCGCCGATGTCCGTCAGGTCCGCCTGGCTGCCACTGACCCACCCGTCGGCGAGCCGGCCGGCCCGGCGCAGCGCCGCGGGCGCGTGCCCGCCCAGCAGGATCGGGGGATGCGGCCGCTGCACGGGCTTCGGCTCCAGACGTGTCGGCGGGACCTGGTAGAACTCGCCGCGATGCTCGGCGACGTCGTCCTGCCAGAGGGTGCGGAGCACAGCGAGGAACTCCTCGGCCCGGTGCCCCCGCCGATGCTTGCTCACACCGGTCGCCTGATACTCCTCGTCCGCCCAACCGAGGCCGAGCCCGACGTCGAGCCGCCCGCCGGCGAGGATGTCGAGGGTCGCGGTCTGCTTGGCCAGCACCACCGGCGAGATGAACGGCATGTCGAGCACCGCGACGCCGAGCCGGATCCGCGCGGTGTGGGCGGCCAGGAACGCCAGCGTGGTCAGCGGATCCTGGACGCTGTGGTACGTCTCGCTCCAGCCGAGGTCGGCGGGGACCAGCAGGCGCTGGAACGCCCACAGCGAGTGGTAGCCGAGCTGCTCGGCCCGGCGAGCGACGTGGATCATGTTCTCCGGGGTGGCCCACGAGCCGGAGACCGGCGGGGCGAATCCAACCTCCACTCCGGCACGGTACCCAGCGCCGTCCCCGCCGGGCGCGGGAACGGCCGCCACGGCGGGCGTGGTTGCCGCACCGGCCACCCCGCGTACGGCGTACCGCGACGCGGCGGCGTTCTGCTGGGCTAGCCTCTGACCGAGGGCCACGCCCTCCCGAAAACCCCGATCTCCCTTCGCACCTCGCCCTGTCACGGGCGCGACATCCGGTATCCACGGCATGTGCGGGGGCGCAGATGACAGCTCGACCTCAGGGTGCGCCGTGGCGGTCCGCGGACTTCCGGCTCGTGGTCGCCGGTCAGACCGTCACCCAACTCGGTACCGACGTCACCACGATCACCTTTCCACTGATCGCCGTCCTGCTCCTGGACGCCACCCCGTGGCAGCTGGGCGCTCTGGTGGCCGTGCAGAACGGCGCGTTCCTCCTGCTCGGCGTGCCCGCCGGCGTCTGGCTGGACCGGCGCCGGCTACGACCGGTGCTGATCGCCACCGACCTCGTGCGGTGCGCCGCGCTGGTCACGGTGACCGTGGCGGCCGCGCTGTCCCGGCTGACCCTGCCGCTGCTCATGACGATGGCCGCGGTGATGGCCGTGATGCGGGTCGTCTTCGACATCGGTCATCAGTCCTACCTGCCGAGATTGCTGGACCGGAAGGATCTGCTGCGGGGCAACTGCACCGTGGAGGTCGTCCGCTCCTCCGGGCAGGTCGCCGGCCCCAGCCTCGGCGGCTGGCTCACCCAACTGGTGGGCGCGACGAACACGCTGCTGGTCGACGCGGTGAGCTTCCTGGTCAGCGCGGCCTGCCTGGCCCGGATCAGGGTGCGCGAGCCCACGTCCGCACCGACCGGGCGAGCCGACACGGTGCACCAGGCTCGGGAGGGACTGTTCACCGCCGCCACCGCGCTGATCATCCTGTTCCTGGTCGACACCGTCGGGTTCTCTCCCGGTACGGCCGGCATGCTGATGTCCGCCGCCCCGGCCGCGGCCCTGCTCGGCGCCGCCACGGCCGCCCGGCTCGCCCGCCGCGTCGGCTCCGCCCGCATCATCTGGCTGTCCCTCGCGGTGACCAGCCCGTGCAACCTGCTGGTCCCACTGACCGGCCGGGGCTGGGCCGCCACCCTCTTCGTCGCGGGGTTCCTCGGGAGCGGGATGGGCCAGGTCATCTACGGCATCACCCAGATCACCTACCGGCAGTCCACCGTTCCCGCCCGGCTCCAGTGCCGGGTCAACGCCAGCATGCGGTTCCTGGTCATGGGTGCGCTTCCGCTCGGCGGGCTGCTCGGCGGCGCGCTCGGGGGCCTGCTCGGCGTCCGCCCCACCCTGTTCCTCATCGGGGTCGGGCTCACGCTGACGCCCGTCCCGCTGTTGCTGTCCCCGCTGCGTCACGCCCGAGACGTGGACGACCTGCCCCCGCGGCCGAAGGCTCTCCTTGCAGCAGCCTTGACGAGCCCGGCGGCGACCGCTGCGCCGGCGTCGCCGCGCCGGTGCCGCCGGTCGCGGCAGCGGCACCACCTGTCGTCCGCGCTACCCGGTTCGGGTCGGTCCGCGTAGAGCGGATCGGGGGCGGCCTCCGCGACGACGCCGGCCATGACGTCGCCCGGTCGACGTAGGCGGGAGGCGGCGACGGGGCATCGACGCGCTCGTCCGCCGCAAGCCGCCGGCGACGGCGCGGCGGTGACCCCGCGGTCGTCAGCCGGCGCGGTTCAAGGCACGCCTGTTGTTGCGCGCGCTCCCGTACTCGGGGACGCGGTCGCCGAGCATCCGGCGCGCGGCGTCGAGTCCGGTCAGCGCCGCCCCGTAGGCGGTCACCTCCCGCTGGAAGTGCTCGACCTTGGCGTACCAGAACTTCAGCTCCGGGTTCATCCCCTTCGCGTTGATGTAGTTGACGATGTCGGCCCCGGGGGTGATGCCGTGGCGGGCGTAGCAGCGATCGAAGCGGGCCTTCGTCCGCTCGTACCGCTCGGTCATCGCGGTCAGGCTGGCTTCGGCCTCCAGCAGCCTGGCCTGCAGGTACTCCACGTAACCGCGAGGTACCGACGGGGCGGTGCGCGCCGACCGGGGCGCCGACACAGCGGCCATGGCGATCACCCGACCCGGCGGACGAGGCGTCCGTGCCACGTGCGGGAACCGGCGAACGCGAACGCCCGCCAGCTCCGGTCGCCGGGGCTGCGCAGCCCCCCGGCCAGCGCCTGCCATCGACGAACGGATCCATTCTGGAACAACATGACTGGCCGCCCTCCCTGGAACGCGATGATGGGGTAGTCATCTCGCACCGCCGACGGGTCAGGCGGCACGTCAGCGGCGTCCGCCGAGGGCCGGGGTACCAGCCGGCGCGGATCGACGCGTGAGGCCGCTCGGGGCAGCTCCGCCCTGACCCGCTGCAATGCAGTGACGTCCTTCTACCCCCGCCGGCGGCTGACTATGCATCCCCGTCACTGGGGAGTCGACGGCAATGCGGCGTGCGACGGTTTCCGCCGCCGGCTCAGGCAGCCCGGGCAGGGGTAGCCGGTCGAACGATGGCGAGGAACAGGATCAGGGCACCGGCCTGGATGCCCGCCACGGTGATGATCACGGCGGTGATCGAGTAGTCGTAGAGGGCTCCGGTGAGCAGCCCGCCGACCAGGGTCGCCGCGCCCAACCCGGCGGCGAAGATGCCGTAGGCGGTGCCCCGCCGCGCGGCGGGGACGATGTCGGCGATGGTCGCCCGCATGGTGGATTCCTGGATGCCGAGCACCGCGCCCCAGGCCAGGGCCCCGGCGACCGCGGTGACCGGGGTGGTGGTGAAGGCGGCCAGCGGGATCAGGGCGGTCAGGACGGGTACGGCGGCCAGTACCCGGACGCCGGCCCGGTCGTACAGCCACCCGGAGGCCAGCGCGGCGACCGCGTCGACGCCCATCGCGGCGGCGTACACGACCGGGACCACCGCCACCGGTACGACGTGGCGGGTGGCGAGGTGGAAGCTGAGCACCCCGAAGGTGGCGTAGCCGGCCGTGGTCAGCACCGTGAACGCCAGATAGGTCCAGAACACGCGGGGCAGCCGGGCGCCCGGCGGGGCCGGCGCTGCGCCGGGTCGAGGGCCCGGCTCGAAGCGACCGGGGTCGGGCACGCCGGCGCGTAGCCACAGCAGCAGGAGCATCCCGGCCACGCCGGGCACGGCCAAGGTGAGGAACGCGGGCCGGTAGTCGTAAGCGGTGGCGGCCAGTACGGCGGCGACCAGCAACGGCCCGGCGACGCCGCCGGCCTGGTCGAGCGCCTCATGGACGGCGAAGCCCTTGCCGCGGCCCGTGGCCGCAGCGGCGTGGGAGAGCATGACATCCCTCGCCGGGCCGCGGATCGCCTTGCCGGCACGCTCCGCGATGAAGAGCGCGGCAGCCAGCCACAACGCGGTGGTCAGCCCGAGGGCGGGCACGGCGACCATGGTCACGGCGTAGCCGACCAGGACGAGCGGCCAGTAGGCCCGGGTACGGTCCGCGAGCGGTCCGGTGCCCAGCCGTCCCGCCAGGGCGAACGCCTCCCCCACGCCGGTGACCAGCCCGACGAGGGTCGCGGACGCGCCGAGGGTGGCCAGGTAGGGGCCGATGACCGAGCGGGCGCCCTCGTACACCACGTCCGACAGCAGGCTGACCACGCCGAACGCGGTCACGAACCGCCACGGCGTCCACCTGATCGTGGGCGCGGCGACTTTCACCCTTGCAGTCTGGCCGACCGGCAGGCTGATCGGGCCTGGATCAGCCCAGCGACCCCAGATCCTTGTCGTCGATCTGCGGTTCCGGGCGCTCATCCGCCGGCGGGGCGAATCCAACCTCCACGCCGGGGACCGGCTGTTGCTCTGGATGGAGCAGGCGCAGCGAGGCTTCGCCTCGTTCGCCCGCGTGCTGGGCGTCGGTCAGGTGCCGCCGGAACCGCGGGGCAGGGCGTCCGCGCCCCCGGGCAGCGGCTCGCGGCGCACCGAGCGGGCGCTGGCCGCCGTGCTGACCGGCCGTACCGTCATCGAATCGCCCACCGGCTCAACACCGCGCACGCCGCGGACCGGGGCGCGGTGCTGGAGGACGGCCGCATCATCGAACTCGGCAGCCACGACGAGCTGGTCCGTGCCGGCGGCGCCTACGCCGCCCACTGGCGCTCCTGGCCCGGCTGACCGCCCGACGCCGGGTCAGGTGCTCAAGTGTTCTGTGGGAAGCCGAGGTTCACCCCACCGTGGGACGGGTCGAGCCACCGGCTGGTGACCACCTTGGACCTGACAAAGAAGTTCACCCCTTCCGGCCCGTACGCGTGTGCGTCACCGAACAGTGAGTCCTTCCAGCCACCGAAGGAGTAGTACGACACCGGGACCGGGATGGGGACGTTCACCCCGACCATGCCTACTTCGACCTCGTTCTGATAGCGGCGCGCCGCGCCGCCGTCGTTGGTGAAGATTGCCGCGCCGTTGCCGTACGGGTTGGCGTTGACCAGCTCGACGGCGGCGTCGTAGCTGGGCACCCGCACCACCGAGAGCACCGGTCCGAAGATCTCGTCGGTGTAGATGGACATGTCGGTGTCGACGTGGTCGAAGAGGGTCGGCCCGAGCCAGAATCCGGCTTGCTCACCGTCGATCGGGTGGCTCCGCCCGTCGACCACCAGCTGCGCCCCCGCCGACCGGCCGGCGTCGAGGTAGGACAGCACCCGGTCGCGGTGGGCACCGGTGACCAGCGGTCCCATCTCGCAGCCCGGGCGACGGCCGTCGCCGACACGCAGCGCGGCCATCCGCTCGCCGATCTTGGCGACCAGCCCGTCACCGACGGGGTCGACGGCCACGACGGCGGAGATAGCCATGCACCGTTCACCGGCCGAGCCGAAGCCGGCCGAGACGGCGGCGTCCGCGGCGAGGTCGAGGTCGGCGTCCGGCAGTACGACCATGTGGTTCTTCGCCCCACCGAGCGCCTGCACCCGCTTCCCGTGGTGGGTGCCCGTCCGGTAGACGTGGCGGGCGATCGGGGTGGAGCCGACGAACGAGATGGCCTTCACGCTGGGGTGCTCGAGAATCCGATCGACCGCTTCCTTGTCGCCGTGCACGACGTTGAGGACACCGTCCGGTAGCCCGGCCTCCGCGAAGAGCTCCGCCAGGAAGTTCGCCGACGACGGGTCCTTCTCGCTCGGCTTGAGCACCACGGTGTTGCCGCACGCGATCGCGTTGGGCACGAACCAGAGCGGCACCATCGCCGGGAAGTTGAACGGGGTGATCACGCCGACCACGCCGAGCGGCTGGCGGATGGAGTACACGTCCACCTGGGTCGAGGCGTTCTCGCTGAACCCGCCCTTCAGCATCTGCGGGATCCCGCAGGCGAACTCGACGTTCTCCAGCCCGCGTTGGATCTCCCCCGCCGCGTCGGACAGCACCTTGCCGTGCTCGGCGGTGATGATCTGCGCGAGGTCGGACCGGCGGGCATGGAGGCGGTCCCGGAAGGAGAACATCACGTTCGTCCGGTGGGCGAGGGACGCGGTACGCCATCGGGAGAACGCCTCGCCGGCGGCGGCGACCGCTTCGTCGACGACCTCGGCGGTCGCGAAGTCGACCTGTCCGGCGACCTGGCCGGTGGCGGGGTCGTAGATGTCACCGGTGCGTTCGGCGACACCGTTCCACGGCTTGCCGCCGATCCAGTGGGTGGTCCTCATCGCTGCTGCACCTCCTTGGCCACGGCCTCGATCGACTGGGTGAGGATCTCGAGTGCCTCCTCCGCCTCGGCCTGGGTCAGCGTCATCGGCGGCGCCAGGCGGATGACGTTGCCGTACAGGCCGCCCTTGCCGACGAGCAACCCCCGGTCCCGGGTTTCCTCGAGCAGCGCCACGGCGGCCGCCGGGTTGGGCTCGCCGTCGGGTCCGACGAGCTCCAGCGCGATCATCAGGCCCTTGCCGCGGACGTCACCGACCACGGGTTGCGCCGCGGCGACCGCGCGCAGGCCGTCGAGCAGACGGCTGCCCAGCCTTCCGGCGTTGGCCTGGAGGTCGTGCTCCAGCAGGTAGTTCAGCGAGGCCAGAGCACCGGTGGTGGCGAGCGGGTTGCCACCGAAGGTGGAGATGGAGTTGGCCCGCAGGCAGTCCGTGAGGTTGGCACGGGCGACGACGCCCCCGATGGCGAGGCCGTTGCCCAGGCCCTTGGCGAAGGTGATCGCGTCGGGCACGACGTCGTGCGCCTGGATGCCCCAGAAGTGCTCGCCGGTGCGGCCCCAGCCGGTCTGCACCTCGTCGGAGACGAGGAGGATGCCGTACTCGTCGAGCACCTTCTTGAACTCGCCGAACAACCCGTCGGGCGGGGTGGTGAAGCCACCGACCCCTTGGATCGGCTCGACGATCATGCAGGCGACGTCCCCCGCCGTGGTCGTTTCGATGACCTCGCGCAGGTCCGCCACGCAGGCCTTGATGTAGTCCGCGTCGGACAGTTCGCGGAAGGGGCTGCGGTAGCGGTAGCCGCCGCGCACCCAGCTCACCTTGATCGGGCTGAGGGCGCTGGCCGACCAGCCGCGGATGCCGGTGATCGCGACGGTGGCGAATGCGCGGCCGTGGTAGGAGTTGGCCAGGGCGAGCACCTGCTCGCTGCGGCGGTACTGGGTGGCGAGCATCAGCGCGGTCTCGTTCGCCTCGGTGCCCGAGTTGGTGAAGAACACCTTGGCGTCCGGGATGCCGGACAGCTCTGCGATCTTCTCCGCGAGTTCGACCTGCGACTTGATCAGGTAGAGCGTGGACGAGTGCAGCACGCCGGTGTCGAGCTGCGAGCGAATCGCGTCGCTGATCTCGGCCACGTCGTAGCCGATGGCGTTGGTGAGAATGCGGCGAAGAAGTCGAGGTAGGTTCGTCCCTCGCGATCGGTCACCCGGCGACCGTGTGCGCTGGCGATCTCGATCGGCTGCTCGTAGTACAGCGCCAGCCAGTTCGGCATCACGGACCGGTGTCTAGCCAGCAGCTCGCGGTGCGCCATCGCGTCCTCCCGTATCTCGCCCGTACGGCGAGTGTGGCGGCAATCGTTGTCCAACCGCTACGCACAACCTGTGCCGCTTCGGGGGCAACGGCATTACGTTCTGTGCAGTCCCTCCCACAGGAGGCCGCGATGTATCCCTCCGTCGCAGAAGCCATCGCGCTGCCGGTGATCCGGCGCGCGAAGCCGCAGGTGGTGGCCGGGTCGGCCGGCATGCAGGGCCGGGTCCGCTGGGTCCACGTGGCGGAGGTCGCCGACATCGCGCACCTGCTGCGCGGCGGAGAACTGGTGCTGACCACCGGAATCGCGCTGCCGGACGAGGCGGCGGCGCTGACGAGGTACGTGGCCGACCTGGCCGCGGTCCGCGCGGCCGGACTGGTGATCGAGTTGGTCCGGCGGTGGAGTGACGGGATACCGGAGGCGCTCGTGGCAGCGGCCGACCGGCACCGACTCCCCCTGATCACGCTCGCGGAGGAGACGAGGTTCGTGTCCGTCACCGAGGCGGTGGTGGCGCTGATCGTCGACGCCCAGCTCGCCGAGCTGCGGGCTGCCGAGCAGGTGCACGAGACGTTCACGTCGCTCACCGTGGCCGGGGCGGAGCCGGCCGAGGTGCTGCGCGAGGTGGCCAGGATCTCCGGACTGCCGGTGGTGCTGGAGACGCTGGGGCACGAGGTGCTCGCGTACGACGCGGCCGGGCAGAATCCCACCGAGCTGCTGGCCGACTGGGGTCAGCGGTCCCGGTCGATGGCCGCGCCGGAGCGGACCGCGTACGACGAGGAGTCCGGCTGGTTGGTCACGATGGTCGGCGCGCAGGGCGCGGACTGGGGCCGCCTGGTCCTGCTCTCGCCGGCTCCTCCGCCGCACCGGCACGTGGTGGTCGCCGAGCGGGCCGCGTCGGCGCTGGCGGTACATCGGCTGGTGGCACGCGATCGGGAGAGTCTGGAGCGGCAGACGCACCGGATGTTGCTCGCGCAACTGCTCGGTCAGGCGGTACCGCCGCCGGATCTGGCCGCCCGGGCGGCCGCGCTGGGCGTCGGCCTCGAGCGGCGGCAGCTGGTCGGGGTGGCGATCCGGCCCGCGACGGGGACGCCGCGCGCCCCTGCGCTGGCCTGGCAGGAGGTGTTGCGCGACCTGGCGGAGGCGACCGCGTTGGCCGCACGGCGGGTGGCCGTGCCCGCCCTGGTGGGGGTCGTGGACGACACGAGCGTTCGGGCGTTGTTGTCGCTGCCCGCGCAGGCCGGGGTCGACGCGGTACTGCGCCGGTTGGCCAGAGAGGTGCATCGTTCCGCGGCCGGTCCGGTGCTGGTGGCGGTCGGCACCACGGTGTCCCACGTCGCCGAGGTGCGCCGCAGCCTGGGCGAGGCCGCGCATGTGGCGGGGGCGGCCCTACGCTCCCCCGGCACGCAGCTCTACCACAAGCTGGACAATGTGCGCCTGCGCGGCCTGCTGCATCTGTTGCGGGAGGACGAGCGGGTCCGGGCATTCGCGGACCGCGAGCTGGGTCCGCTGTTGACGCGGGACGCCAACCAGCGCACCCGGCTCGTGGAGCTGTTGCGCTGCTTCTGCGAGCAGGGCGGGAACAAGTCGGCGGCGGCAGCCGCCGCGCACCTGTCCCGCACGGCCTACTACCAGCAGCTGTCGCGGATCGCGCAGGTGCTCGGGGTGTCGCTGGAGGACCCGGAGTCGATGCTGTCGCTGTACGTCGCGCTTCTGGTGCACGAACTCGACGAGGCGTGACGGGTCAAGGGTCCAGCAGGAGTGGCGAATCGAGCCACCGCGCCGATTGACAGCTCGGTGCGGCCGTGCCGGTGGACACAGTGTGCCCTGATCACGGCAAGCGTGGACACTTTGCCGCTGCCGTGGCGGGTCCGGGACACCCACCATTCCGAGATAAAGATCGAGCTGATCCGCCCCCACCCGCAGCACCCGCGCCGGTTGGCCGGCCACTGTTGCGGCAGCGCAACAGCGAGGTGAGCGATGGCCGTTGAACCCCTGCCCCCCGCCGAAACCACCGCGGTCGAGCCGGGCACACAGATCACCCATCCCGATGGCCGAGTCGAGCTGCGTGACTTCTCCACGATCGCCGGCAGCCCGTACTTCAACGAAGAGCTCGCCCCGGTACCCATCGAGAAGCGCACCTGGACCACGTACAACTTCGCGGCGCTGTGGATCGGCATGGCGCACAACATTCCCACCTACCTGCTCGCCGCCGGGCTCATCCAGCTCGGCATGAACTGGGTGCAGGCGTTCCTCACGATCACGCTGGGCAATCTGCTCGTCCTGATCCCGATGCTGTTGAACAGCCACGCGGGCACGAAGTACGGCATCCCGTTCCCGGTCTTCGCCCGCGCGTTCTACGGTGTGCGCGGCGCGAACCTCCCTGCCCTGCTCCGCGCCTTCATCGCGTGCGGCTGGTTCGGCATCCAGACCTGGATCGGCGGCGAGGCGATCTACGCCATCGCCGGCAAGCTGCTGGGCTCCTGGTGGGTCGACGCGGCGACGGTGATGGACCACCCGTGGACGCTGTGGGCCTCGTTCTTCCTGTTCTGGGCGATCGAGATGGCGATCATCTGGCGGGGCATGGACACCCTGCGGCGCTTCGAGAACTGGGCGGCGCCGTTCGTCATCGTGGTCGCCGTCGCCCTGCTGATCTGGGTGATGGTCGAGGCGGGCGGGCTCGGCCCGATCCTGTCCGAGCCGTCGAAGCTGGGCTGGGGCGCCGACTTCTGGAAGCTGTTCGCGCCGTCGCTGATGGGGATGATCGCGTTCTGGGCGACGCTGTCGCTGAACATCCCCGACTTCACCCGGTTCGGCGGCAGTCAGCGGCAGCAGGCGTACGGCCAGGTCCTCGGTCTACCCACCACGATGTCGTTCTTCGCCCTCCTCTCGATCATGATCACCTCGGGCACGGCCGTCATCTACGGCGAGGCGATCTGGGACCCCATCCAGCTCGCGGCCAAGTTCGAGAACCCGCTGGTCGTCGCGCTCGGCCTGTTCACCGTCGTGGTCGCCACGCTGTCGGTGAACGTCGCGGCGAACACGGTCAGCCCGGCGTACGACTTCTCCAACGCCCTGCCCCGACTGATCAACTTCCGGACCGGCGGCCTGATCACCGGCGTGCTCGGCATCCTGATCCAGCCGTGGCGCCTGGTGCAGGACCCCAACATCTACATCTTCGTCTGGCTCGGGTTCTACGGCGGCCTGCTCGGCGCGGTCGCCGGCGTACTCATCGCCGGGTACTGGATCCGCTACCGCACCAGCCTCCAACTGCCGGCCCTCTACCGCCCCGAGGGCAGGTACTGGTTCTCCGGCGGGTGGAACTGGGCCGCCATCGTCGCCACCGTCGTCGGCGCGGTCCTCGCGGTGGGTGGCGCCTACTCCGCACCCGGTAAGGGGCCGTTCCCCTCCGACGGGCTCATCCCGTTCCTCAAGCCGCTCTACGACTACAGCTGGGTGGTCGGTCTGGTCGGCGGGTTCCTCGTCTACCTGGCGCTGTCGATGCCGCGCACCGCGCACGCGAAGGGGGAGAATTGACATCCTCCACCGCCCTGAAGGGCGGGGATTCCCTCAGTCAACCGAGGGGGTTCCTGCTTCACCGGGCCGCGCCTTCACCGCTGACGCGGGTCGGGTCTTACCGGCCCTCCACAGGCGTTTCACCTCTCCGCCAGCCCGGCGGCGAGAATGTTGCACGCGGCGTTGACGTCCCGGTCGTGCACGGCATCACAGCCGGGACACGTCCAGGCGCGAACGCCGAGGGTCATCGCGTTGTTGATCCGCCCGCACGCCGAACAGGTCTTCGTGCTCGGATGCCAGCGGTCGACGGCGATCACCTGCCGCCCGTACCAGGCGGCCTTGTACTCGATCATGCTGCGCAGGTGTGTCCATGCCGCGTCGGAGATGGCGCGGGCCAGGCTGTGGTTGCGCAGCATGTTGCGCACGCTGAGGTCTTCGATCGCGACCGTTTGGTTCTCGCGGACGAGTCGAGTCGACAGCTTGTGCAGGTGATCCCGCCGCCGGTCGGCGATGCGGCAGTGGATGCGGGCCACGGCAAGCCGAGCTTTGGCCCGGTTCTTGGTGTCCTTGCCCTTACGGGACAGGTTCCGCTGCGCCTTGGCCAACTTGCGCCGGTCGGCGCGCTCATGACGCGGGTTGGTGATCTTCTCCCCGGTGGACAAGGTGAGCAGGCTCGTGATGCCCAAGTCCACCCCGACCGCCGTGGACAGCGGCGGCAGTGGCTTGACGGTGGAGTCGTCGACCAGCAGGGACACGAACCACCGACCGGCCGCGTCGCGGGACACTGTGACCGTCGACGGTTCGGCCCCTTCGGGCAGGGGCCGCGACCACACGATGCCCAGCGGGGCGTCCATCTTGGCCAGGGTGAGTTGCCCGTGACGCCAGCGAAACGCCGAGCGGGTGTATTCCGCCGACGCCCGGGACTTGCGCTTGGCCTTGAAACGCGGGTAGCGCGACCGCTTGCCCCAGAACGCGGCGAACCTGGCTTGCAGGTGCCGCAGCGTCTGCTGCAACGGCACCGAGCTGACCTCGTTAAGGAACGCCAGCTCCTCGGTGCGCTTCCACTCGGTCAGCCACGCCGAGGACTGCACATAGGTGCTGCGCTGCCGGTCAACGGCCCACGCACGAGTGCGCGCCTCCAAGGCGAGGTTGTAGACCTTTCGCACGCACCCGAAGGTGCGGTTGAGCTGATCGGCCTGCCCTGGAGTCGGATAGAAGCGGTACTTGTATGCCCGCTTCACCACCTCACCCACGCCTCACATTCTATCCACCCATCATGCAAGACGAGCATCGAGGGGAGGGAGCGGCGTTACCTCCCGGCCCTAAACGGCCGGGTTTCCACGCCGCGATCCTGATGAGCAACATCATCCGAGCCGGGCTGGTGCAGCAGAAGTGGACCGGCGACAAGGAGTCGATGATCGCCAACGCGGTCGAGGCCATTCGCAGCGCCGCCTCGCAGGGCGCGCAGGTGGTCTGCCTGCAGGAGTTGTTCTACGGCCCGTACTTCTGCCAGATCCAGGACGCGGACTACTACTCCTACACCGAGGCGATCCCGGACGGGCCGACGACCGCGCTGATGCGGGAGGTCGCCGAGCAGCACGGCGTGGTGCTGATCGTGCCGATGTACGAGCAGGAACAGCCGGGCGTCTACTACAACACCGCCGCTGTGATCGACGCCGACGGCACCTACCTCGGCAAGCACCGCAAGAACCACATTCCGCAGGTGAAGGGTTTCTGGGAGAAGTTCTACTTCAGGCCGGGAAACCTCGGCTATCCGGTGTTCGACACCGCGGTCGGCCGCATCGGCGTCTACATCTGCTATGAGCGGCACTTCCCGGAGGGCTGGCGGGCTCTGGGCCTGGCCGGCGCGAAGATCGTCTTCAACCCCTCCGCCACAAGTCGCGGCCTGTCGGAGTATCTGTGGCGGCTGGAGCAGCCCGCGGCCGCGGTCGCCAACGAGTACTACGTCGGCGCGATCAACCGGGTCGGCGTGGAACCGTTGGGCGACAACGACTTCTACGGCCAGTCGTACTTCGTCGACCCGCGCGGGCAGTTGGTCGGCGACGCGGCGTCCGACACCGAGGACGAGGTCGTCGTACGCGACCTGGACATGGACAAGCTGGCCGAGGTCCGTGACCTGTGGGCGTTCTACCGCGACCGGCGGCCCGACACGTACGAATCGCTGGTGACGCCATGAGCATCGTCATCCGGAACGGAACAGTCGTCAACGCCACCGGGGCGTACCCGGCCGACGTGCTGGTGGAGGGCGAGCGGATCGCGGCGCTTGCCGCGCCCGACTCAGGTCTGGCGCAGCAGTGGGCGTCCGGCGCCGAGCGCGTGATCGACGCCACCGGGAAGTACGTGGTGCCGGGCGGCATCGACGGCCACACCCACATGGAGATGCCGTTCGGCGGGACATTCTCGGCGGACAATTTCGAGACCGGGACGATCGCGGCAGCCTGGGGCGGCACGACGACCATCGTGGACTTCGCCGTACAGGGCAAGGGAACGTCCCTGCTGTCCGCGCTGGACAAGTGGCACAGCAAGGCCGACGGTAACTGCGCGATCGACTACGGCTTCCACATGATCATTTCGGACGTCAACGACACGTCTCTCAAGGAGATGGAGGCCTGCATCGACGCGGGCGTCAACACGTTCAAGATGTTCATGGCCTATCCGGGTGTCTTCTACGCCACCGACGGGGAGATCCTGCGGGCGATGCAGAAGGCCCGGGACACCGGCTCGATGATCATGATGCACGCGGAGAACGGCATCGCCATCGACCAGCTCGTCGCCCAAGCGCTGGCCAGCGGTCACACGGACCCGGTGCAGCACGGGCTGACCCGGCCGCCCGAGCTGGAGGGCGAGGCGACCTCACGGGCGATCACGCTGGCAAAGGTCACCGGCTCGCCGCTGTACATCGTGCACCTGTCCGCCGCGCACGCCCTCGACGCGGTCACCCAGGCCCGCGACACCGGCCAGAACGTGTTCGCGGAGACCTGCCCGCAGTACCTGTTCCTGTCCCTGGACGACCTGGCCAGGCCCGACTTCGAGGGCGCGAAGTACGTCGCCTCTCCCCCGCTGCGACCCAAGGAGCACCAGGCGGAACTGTGGCGGGGCCTGCGCACCAACGACCTGTCGCTGGTGTCCACCGATCACTGCCCCTTCTGCTTCAAGGACCAGAAGGAACTGGGCCGGGGCGACTTCTCCAAGATCCCGAACGGGATGCCGGGCGTCGAGCACCGGATGGACCTGCTCTATCAGGGCGTCGTGAAAGGCGAGATCACCCTGCCGCGCTGGGTGGAGATCAGCTCCACCACGCCCGCCAGGATGTTCGGCCTCTACCCGCGCAAGGGCGTCATCGCGCCCGGCGCGGACGCGGACCTCACGGTGTACGACCCGACGGCCAGGCAGACCATCTCGGCCAGCACCCACCACATGAACGTGGACTACTCCGCGTACGAGGGCATGGAGCTGACCGGGAAGGTCTCCACCGTGCTGTCCCGTGGTCGGGTCGTCGTCGACGACAACGCCTTCCATGGCGCGGCGGGACACGGCACGTTCCTCAAGCGCGATCTCAGTCAATACCTGGTCTGACCAAGGAGGGACCGTGGACTTCGGTGTCGTACTCCAGACCGACCCGCCCGCTCGCGACGTCGTGGCGGGTCTCACCGCCGCCGAGGACAACGGCTTCCGCTACGGATGGACGTTCGACTCCTGCGTATTGTGGCAGGAGCCGTTCGTCATCTACTCGCAGGTCCTCGCCGCGACCAAACACCTGATCGTCGGGCCGATGGTGACCAACCCGAGCACGCGCGACTGGTCGGTCACCGCGTCGCTCTTCGCCACCCTCAACGAGATGTTCGGCAACCGCACGGTGTGCGGGATCGGCCGCGGCGACTCGGCCCGGCGGGTCATCGGCCAACCGCCGGCGAGCTTGGCCACGCTGAGCGAGGCCATGCACGTGATCAAGGAGCTGGCCGAGGGCAACGAGGTCGAGCATCACGGCACGCCGGTGCGCATCCCGTGGGTGCGTGACGGCAGGCTGGAGATCTGGATGGCCGCGTACGGCCCGAAAGCGTTGCGGCTGGTCGGCGAGCAGGCCGACGGCTTCATCCTGCAGACGGCCGATCCCGACATCGCCCGGTGGACGATCGGTTCGGTACGCGACGCGGCCATCGCCGCGGGCCGGGACCCCGACTCGATCACCATGTGTGTGGCCGCACCTGCGTACGTGGGCACGAATCTCGCGCACCAACGGGACCAGTTGCGCTGGTTCGGCGGCATGGTCGGCAATCACGTGGCCGACCTGGTCGCCCGCTACGGCGACTCCGGGGTCGTGCCCAAGGCGCTGACCGACTACATCAAGGGCCGCGAGGGTTACGACTATTCACACCACGGTCGCGCCGGCAATCCGTCCACCGACTTCGTACCCGACGAGATCGTCGACCGGTTCTGTCTGGTCGGACCCGAGTCGGCGCACGTCGACCGACTGCAGGAGCTCAAGGAGATCGGGGTCCACAACTTCGCCCTCTACCTCATGCACGACGACAAGGAGAAGACCCTCACCGCGTACGGCAAGGACGTGATCACGCAGGTCTGACGCGCCGGCTGCGCCGCACGGGTCGGCGGCGCAGCGGCGGAGCCACTCGCATTCGTGGCCGGCGCGGCCGGGTGGATCAAGCCAGGCGGCGGTAGACCGGGATCTCGTCGATCGGCACCCTCCGGTGAACCTCGACCGGGCCACTGTGCCGCTCGCCGGTGAAGAAGTCCTCCCACTCCCCCGCCGGCAGCCACACCGGCCACGTCGTGGCCCCGGGTTCGGTGACCGGGGCGACGAGCAGGTCGTCGCCGAGTTGCCACTGCTGCGGCCAGTCCCAGACCCGCTTGTCGTCGGGGTGGTCGAAGAAGAGCGGTCGCATCAATGGTTTTCCGGTCCGCACCGACCGCTCCGCCTGGTCCACGAGGTACGGCACGAGTTCCTCGCGCAGCCGGGCGAAGCGCCGGAAGACCTCCAGCACCCGCTGCTCCCCGGTGCGCTCGGCGATGTTCCACGGCGTACGGTCCACCGACGGGTCGCGATGGTGGTTGAACTCGGAGTGGTACTGCATGATCGGGGCGAAACAGGCGGCCGCCGCCGAACGCAGGTACAGCTCGGCGTCCGGGATGTCCCCGGAGAAGCCGGCCAGGTCCCAGCCCCAGAAGAAGATGCCGCCGACACCGGCGGTCAGGCCGGCGGTGATCGACGCCCGGTACGCCTCCCAGGTGGAGTCCTCGTCGCCGGCCCAGTGCGCGGGAAAGGCGGCGGACCCGGTGAAGCCGGCCCGGCTGAACGTCAGGCCGTCGGTCCCCGCTGACCGCATCAGTTCGTGGTAGGCGGCCGCGTATCGCACCGGGAAGAGGTTGTTCCCCTCGTCGCCGCGTGATCCGTCGGAGTACCGCAGATCGTGACCCCACGGGTGCTCGCCACCGTCGGTCTTGAAGCCGTCGACGCCGAGCTCCTCGACCAGGTAGCGGCGCTTGTCCAGCCACCAACGCCGGGCCTCGGGGTTGGTCCAGTCGGGCAGCAGCGCGCCGGGGAACCACCAGCCGCGGTTGCGGTGCGGTGAGCCGTCGGCCTCCCGGACGGCGTAGCCGCGCGCGGCGAGCGTCGCGAGGTCAGCGGCGACCTGGCCGTCGTTGCCGCGGTCGGTCGGGATCAGTGGGATCTGCCAGAGCAGCACCTTCACGCCGGCCCCGTGCAGCTCGTCGATCATCGCCTTCGGATCGGGCCAGGCCCCGTCGGCTGGGAATTCGAAGTCGGCGAGGCGGTGCGGCGCGCCGTCGGGATGCACCTCGTAGCGCGCGTCACGGAACGCCACGAAGGTCGCCTCGTCGCTCCAGGCCTCGATGACGACCGCCCCGACCGGGATGTCCTCGGCGAGGCTGCGGCGCACCTCGGCCAGCACTCGGGCCTGCGTGTTCCACTCGTTCCCGCTCATCCACGGCCGGAACACCCAGGCCGGTGGCAGCGGGGGCTGCCCGGTTTCGGTGAGGAACTTCCGCACGACCGTCGCCGGCTCGCCGGTGTACAGCCGCAGCGGCAGGACGGGCGTCCCCGGGTCGATCTCGGCCTCGATGAGGATGCGGTCCGGGCGGGAGGCGCCGACGTCGTACCAGGTCCGCCGGCTGGTCACCACATGGAAGCCCCAGCCGGCCTCCCCGCCGACGACCACCGCGAACGGCATCGGCAGGTAGCTGCGGTGTCCCTGCCGCTTGTACTGCTCGAACACCGTCGCGTCGAGCACCTGGCCGCGCTGGTCACCACATGGAAGCCCCAGCCGGCCTCCCCGCCGACGACCACCGCGAACGGCATCGGCAGGTAGCTGCGGTGTCCCTGCCGCTTGTACTGCTC
>NZ_JAEVHJ010000014.1:0-46333 GCF_016802855.1 Micromonospora sp. ATA51
CCGGGCCGTGGCCGCCGCCCGGGCCGCCTTCCCCGGCTGGGCGGCCACCGCCCCCGCCGAGCGGGCCGCCCACCTGGACCGGCTGCACACCGCCCTGGCCGCGCGCGCCGACGAGATCGCCCGGACCGTCGCCTGGGAGCTGGGCACCCCGCTCAAGCTCGCCGCCCGGGTGCAGACCGGCCTGCCGCTGACCGTGCTGCGCGGCATGGTCGACCTGGCCGCCCGGCCGGCCCCCGAGGAGACCGTCGGGAACTCCCTGGTGGTCCGCGAACCGGTCGGCGTGGTCGGCGCGATCACCCCGTGGAACTACCCGCTGCACCAGGTCGTCGCCAAGGTCGCCCCCGCCCTGGCCGCCGGCTGCACGGTGGTGCTCAAACCCAGCGAGCTGACCCCGCTGACGGCGTACCTGCTCTTCGACGCGGTCACCGAGGCCGGACTCCCGCCCGGGGTGGTCAACCTGGTCCCGGGCACCGGCCCGGTGGCGGGTGAGGCCCTCGCCGCCCACCCGGACGTGGACCTGGTCTCGTTCACCGGCTCCACCGCCACCGGCCGCCGGATCGCCCACCTGGCCGCCGACCGGATCGCCCGGGTCGCCCTGGAGCTCGGCGGCAAGTCGGCCAACCTGATCCTCGCCGACGCCGACCTGGCCACCGCCGTGAAGGTCGGGGTCGGCAACGCCTTCCTCAACTCCGGGCAGACCTGCACCGCCTGGACCCGGATGCTGGTCCACCGCGACCGGTACAACGAGGCGCTCGACCTGATCGCGGCGGCCGCCGGGGCGTACCGGCCGGGGGACCCGTTCGACCCGGCGACCCGGCTGGGCCCGCTGGTCTCCGCCGCCCAGGCCGAGCGGGTCCGCGGGCACGTCGACCGGGCCCTGGCCGACGGGGCGCGGCTGCTCGCCGGCGGCCCGGACGCCCCGCTCCCGCCCCGCGGCCACTTCGTCGCCCCCACCGTCTTCGCCGACGTGCACCCGGACAGCGCGCTCGCCCAGGAGGAGGTCTTCGGCCCGGTCCTCGCCGTCATCCCGTTCGCCGACACCGACGAGGCGGTGGCCATCGCCAACAACTCCCGGTACGGGCTGGCCGGCGCGGTCTGGTCCGCGGACGAGGAGGCGGCCCTCGCGGTCGCCCGGCTGCTGCGGACCGGCCAGGTCGACGTGAACGGCGGCGCGTTCAACCCGCTCGCCCCCTTCGGCGGCTACCAGCAGTCCGGCCTCGGCCGGGAGTTGGGCGCGTACGGCGTCGACGAGTTCCGCGAGATCAAGGCGATCCAGCGATGAGGGCGCTGGTCGCCCGCGGCCCCGGCGCGCCGCTGCGCGTCGAGGAGGTACGCCTCCCCGCGCCCGGCCCCGGCGAGCTGCGCGTCCGGATCCGGGCCGCCGGCATCTGCCACTCCGACCTGTCCATGGTGAACGGCACGCTGGCGCCCGCGTACCCGCTGGTGCTCGGGCACGAGGCGGCCGGCGTGGTCGCCGAGGCCGGCCCCGGCACCCGGCTGCCGGTCGGCACCCCGGTGGTGCTCAACTGGGCGCCCGCCTGCCGGGACTGCTGGTTCTGCCGGCACGGCGAGCCGTGGCTCTGCGCCGCAAACACGGCGCCCGCGACGGCCCGCGGCGAGACCGCGGACGGCGACCGGCTGCACGTCACCCTCGGGCTCGGCGCCTCGCCGAGGAGGTGGTGGTGCCGGAGCACGCCGCCGTCGCAGTCCCCGCCGGGCTTCCGCCCGAGCAGGCCGCGCTGCTCGGCTGCGCGGTGCTCACCGGCACCGGCGCGGTCCGCAACACCGCCCGGGTGGCCGCCGGCGAGTCGGTCGCGGTGATCGGCCTCGGCGGGGTCGGGCTCGCCGCGCTCACCGCCGCCCGGGCCGCGGGCGCGACGCCGATCCTCGCGGTGGACGTCGCCGAGGCCAAGCGCGAGCTGGCCCTGGCCGCCGGCGCCACCGACTTCCTCCGCTCCGACGACCAGCTGTCGAAGGAGGTACGCGCGCGCACCGAGGGCCGGGGCGTCGACCACGCCTTCGAGTGCGTCGGCCGGTCCGCCACCATCCGGGCGGCCTGGCGGATCACCCGGCGCGGGGGAGCGGTAACCGTGGTCGGCATGGGCGCGAAGGACGACCTGGTCAGCCTCGCCGCCCTGGACATCTTCCACTCCGCGCGCACGCTGCGCTCCTCGGTGTACGGCTCCTCCGACCCGGACCGGGAGGTGCCCGAGCTGGCCCGGTCGCTCGGCGACGGCACGCTGGACCTGCGCCCGCTGGTCAGCGGCACCATCGGACTGGACGAGGCGCCGGCCGCGTTCGACCGGCTGGCCCGCGGCGAGGGAGCCCGCTGGATGGTCACCTTCCCGGACTGACGCCGTCCTCGGGCCGACGCTCGATCAGCGTGGCGCAGCCGTCGAGGAGCCGGCGCAGGCCGAACTCGAAGACGGTCTCCAGGTCGAGCTCCACGTCGCCCTCGGCGGTCAGCGCCGCCATGGTCGAGAAGCCGCCGGCGGCGATCATCTGCCGGAGGGTGGCCTCCTGGCGGTCCACCCACTGGTCGTCGGTGAGGCCGGTGTCCTGCTCGGCCTGCGCCCTCATCTCCAGGTTGGTGGCGATGCCTCGGACGTACGCGATCAGGGTGATCGCGACGTGCCAGCGCAGCTGCCGGTCCAGGCCCAGGCCGGAGGTGGCCCGCAACGCCCACTCGGTGTGCGCCATGCCGTGCGGCATCATCTGCGGGCGGGCGATCGAGATGACGTGCGGCAGCCAGCGGTGCCGCCGGTAGGTCGCCCACTGCGCCCGGGCGAGCAGCTCCAGTCGGGCGCGCCACCCGGCCGGCTGCACCGCCGGCAGCGGCGCGTCGGCCAGCGCCACGTCGGCCATCGTGAGGATCAGCTCGTCCCGGCCGCGCACGTGCCGGTACAGGGACATGGTGGCGACGTCCAGGTCGGCGGCGATCTGCCGCATGGAGACCGCCGGCAGGCCGCCCGCATCGGCGAGCGCGATCGCGGAACGGACCACCCGCTCCCGGCTCAGCTCCGGCTCCGCCCGCTCGGCGGCGCGTCGCGTCCCGTGCGTCTCGGTGCGGCCGGGAGCGACGACGGTGCCCGCCCCTGGTCGGGTCAGGACCAGCCCCTCGGCGCGCAGCAGGGCGAGGACCTTGGTGGCGGTGGCGATCGCGACCCCGTGCTCGCGGGTGATCCGCCGGGCGGAGGGCACCGGATCCCCGGGCCGCAGCTCCCCGAGGTCGATCCGGCGGCGGATCTCCGCGGCGATCCGCCGGTACGGCGGCTCCGACCCGGGCGCTGTGCGGGGCATGGCGACACCTCCGCGCGGAACGTACTAGTACGACCGGCGGCGGAACCCGCCTGCCGGGGGCAGCGTACTAGTTCGCGGCGAGCGCGGCACCGCGGCGGAACCTACCGTTCACCGCGCGGAGGCACCCCCTCCGACCGGGTCCGGCGCCGCCGGGCCGACGGTGTACGCACGATCGTTGGGAGCGCCACGGTGGACGACCGGACCGTGCTCATCTCCGGGGCCGGCATCGCCGGCCCCGCCCTCGCCTACTGGCTGCGCCAGTACGGCTTCCACCCGACGGTGGTGGAGCGCTCCGCCGGCCCGCGTCCCGGTGGGCAGGCCGTCGACGTCCGGGGGACCGCCCGCGAGGTGGTCGACCGGATGGGGCTGACCGCGCGGGTCCGCGCCGAGTGCGTCGCGGAGCGCGGAATGGCCTACGTGGACGCCCGCGGCGAGGTGACCTGCCGGATGCCGGTGCACGCCTTCGACGGCGAGGGCATCGTCGCGGAGATCGAGATCGAGCGGGGCGACCTGGCCCGGCTGCTGTACTCCGAGACCCGCGACGGGGTGGAGTACCTCTTCGACGACTCGATCGAGTCGCTGACCGAGACCGGCGACGGGGTGCGGGTCACCTTCGAACGCTCCGCCCCGCGCACCGTCGGCCTGGTGGTGGGGGCCGACGGGGTGCACTCCCGGACCCGGTCGCTGGCCTTCGGGCCGGAGTCGGCGTACGTCCGGCCGCTCGGGGCGTACCTGGCCTACTTCGGCACGCCGTACCCGGACGACGACGGCTGGTTCCTCATGCACAACGCCCCGGGCGGCCGGGTGGTCGGCACCCGCCCGACCCGGCACGGCCGGACCAGCGCGCTGTTCAGCTTCGTCTCCCCGCCGCTGGAGCTGGACCGGCGGGACGTCGCCGCCCAGCAGCGCCTCCTCGCCGAGCGCTTCGCCGACGTCGGCTGGCGTACCCGGGAACTGCTCGCCGTCATGGCCGACGCCCCCGACTTCTACTTCGACCTGTACGGGCAGGTGCGGACGGACCGGTGGAGCCGGGGCCGGGTGGCGCTGCTCGGCGACGCCGCCTGGTGCCCGTCCCCGCTGACCGGGCAGGGCACCAGCCTCTCCCTGGTCGGCGCGTACGTGCTGGCCGGCGAACTGGCCGCCGCCGGTGGCGATCACCCGGTCGCGTACCGGCGGTACGAGGAGGTGCTGCGGGCGCACGTCCAGCGGGGCCAGGAGCTGCCCGGCGGCGGGATCTCCGGTTTCCTGCCGGCCAGCCGGGCGGCCATCCGGCTGCGGGACGCGTCGATGCGGGCGATGACCTCCCGCCCGCTGCGCCGGCTCGCCACCCGGCTCTTCTTCAGCCAGGCCGAGGGTCTGGCCCTGCCGGAGTACGCCGCGACCGGGTGACCCGCGCTCCGGCCCGGGACCTCCGCGACCGGCGCGCAGTCAGGTGGCCGGGCCACATGGGAGCGCTCGCCCGGCCCGCCCACTCGCCACCGTCAATCCGCCGCGACCGGCCGTGGGGTGACGGACATGTCCGCCGACCCCGCCTCGACCGGCGGGAAAGTGTGGGGGACCGACATGGCTGGACTCGGCCGGTGCACCGTAGGTTTCCTCCACGCGACGGCCCTGTGACCACGGTCACCGACCCGGTCGTCGCCGGACACCTGCGGAGGATGTGGCGATGGCCGGGCAAGCGCTCCTGTCGGCCCGCGGGCTGACCCGCGACTTCCGGGGCTTCCGGGCGGTCGACGGCGTCGACCTGGACGTGGCGCCGGAGACCGTGCACGCCCTGGTGGGCCCGAACGGCGCCGGCAAGACCACGCTGTTCAACCTGCTCACCGGGTTCCTGCCGCCGACCGCCGGGCGGATCGAGCTGGCCGGCCGGGACGTCACCGGCCTACCGCCGGAGCGGGTCGCCCGGCTCGGCGTGGCCCGCTCGTTCCAGATCACCAGCCTCTTCCCGCAGCTCGGCGCCCGCGAGCACGTCGAGCTGGCGTTGCAGTCGTCGAGCGGGCTGGGCTGGCGGTTCTGGCGCTCGGCGAAGCTGATGGACCGCTACCGGGAACGCGCCGACGAACTGCTGGCCATGGTCGGCCTCGACGAACTGGCCGAGGCCCCCGCCGAGGCGCTCGCCTACGGGCGCAAGCGCGCCCTGGAGCTGGCCATCGCCCTCGCCCTGGACCCGAAGGTGCTGCTGCTCGACGAGCCCACCGCCGGGATGGGACTGGAGGACGTCGACCGCACCGTCGACCTGATCGCGAAGGTCCGCAAGGGCCGCACCGTGGTGATGGTCGAGCACAACATGAGCGTCGTCGGCCGGCTCGCCGACACCGTCACCGTCCTGCAGGCCGGCAAGGTCCTGGTCGAGGGCCCCTACGAGCAGGTCCGCGCCGACGAGCGGGTCATCACCGCCTACCTGGGAGCCGCTGATGCTGCGCATTGAGAACCTCTCCGCGTTCTACGGCGAGGCGCAGGTGCTGCGGGAGGTGAGCCTGGACGTCGCCGTCGGCGAGGTGGTCACCCTGGTCGGCCGCAACGGCGCCGGCAAGTCCACCCTGCTGCGCTGCGTGATGGGACTGCACCCCGGCCAGCGCGGCACGGTCACCCTGGACGGCCGGGACGTGACGCGGCTGCCGGCGTACAAGCGGGCGCGGCTGGGGCTCGGTTGGGTCCCCGACGACCGCGGCGCGTACGCCACCCTCACGGTCACCGAGAACCTGACGCTGCCGCCCCGGGTCGGCCCCGACCCGTGGCCCCTCGAGCGGGTCTACGAGGCGTTCCCCGCCCTGTACACCCGGCGCGACTCGGCGGCCACCATGCTCTCCGGCGGCGAGCAGCAGATGCTCGCCCTGGCCCGGGTGCTGCGGATGGGCGCCCGGCTGCTGCTCTGCGACGAGCCCACCGAGGGGCTCTCCCCACTGCTCGTGCAGCAGGTCGGCGACCTGCTGCGGGAGGCCAAGCAGCACGGGGTGACCGTGCTGCTGGTCGAACAGAACCTGCACTTCGCCACCGGCGTCGCCGACCGGCACTACCTGCTGGCCGAGGGACGCATCGCGGAGGCGATGGACAACTCCGAGGTCCGCTCGCGGGAGCGCGAGCTGCTGGCGTACCTCGGGATCTGAATCTTGACGGCTGACCCGCGCGGACCGCGCGGTACGAAAGGGATGGACATGCGTAGGAGCGTGGGTGTGGCCGCCGCCTCGGCGGCGGTGGTGCTGGTCGCCGGCTGCGGCGGCGGTGGGCCGGCCTCGGGCGGCGACGAGAAGCTGACCGGTGACAAGATCGTGCTGGGGGTCCTCAACGACCAGTCCGGGGCCTACTCGGAGCTGTCCGGCAAGAACTCGGTCAAGGCCGTGGAGATGGCCATCGCCGACTTCAAGGCCAAGTACGGCGACAAGGCGATCACCAAGGACATCACCGTGGAGACCGCCGACCACCAGAACAAGCCGGACGTGGCCAACAGCAAGGCCGCCGAGATGTACGACCGCAAGGGTGTCGACCTCATCCTCGACGTGCCGACCTCCTCGGCCGCCCTCAAGGTCGCCGACGTGGCGAAGGAGAAGAAGAAGCTCTACTTCAACATCGGCGCGGCGACCACCGACCTGACCGGCAAGAGCTGCAACAAGTACACGTTCCACTACGCGTACGACACGTACATGCTGGCCAACGGCACCGGGAAGACGACCACCGAGCAGGTCGGCAAGAACTGGTACATCCTCTACCCGAACTACGCCTTCGGTCAGGACATGGAGAAGAGCTTCTCCGCGGCGATCGCCCAGGCCGGCGGTCAGGTGGTCGGCAAGGACGGCGCGCCGTTCCCGAACACCACCGGGGACTACTCGTCGTTCCTGCTCAAGGCGCCCACCCTCAACCCGAAGCCGCAGGTGCTCGGCACCATGCAGGCCGGCGCCGAGCTGGTCAACGTGGTCAAGCAGTACAACGAGTTCAAGCTCCGGGACAAGGGCATCGGGCTGGCCGTGGGCCTGATGTTCATCACCGACATCCACTCGCTGACCCCGGCGGCGCTGGCCGGCACCACCTACACCGACGCCTGGTACTGGAACTTCGATCAGCAGAACCGGGCGTTCGCCGACCGGTTCCAGTCCGCGACCGGGACCCGGCCCTCGTTCGCCCACGCGGCCAACTACTCCGCGGCGATGCAGTACCTGGAGGCCGTGCAGGCCGCCGGCACCGACGACGCGGACACCGTGGTCAAGGGGCTGGAGGGCAAGGAGGTCAACGACGTCTTCCTGCGCAACGGCAAGATCCGCGCCGAGGACCACCGGGTCATCCACGACGCGTACCTGGCCCAGGTGAAGCCGCAGGCCGAGGTCACCGAGCCGTGGGACTACGTGAAGGTCCTCAAGACCATCCCGCGCCGAGGCGTTCCGCGCCCCGTCGGCCGACTGCAAGATGTGACGGGACGATGTCCGGTTTTGCGCAGAACACATTCAACGGGCTGGTGAGCGGGGCGTTCTACGCCCTGCTCGCCCTCGGGCTCGCGGTCATCTTCGGCATGCTCCGGGTGGTGAACTTCGCCCACGGCGCCTTCTACATGCTCGGCGCGTTCGGGGCGTACGTCCTGCTCACCGAGGCGGGCGTGCCGTTCTGGGCGGCCCTGGTGATCATGCCGCTGGCGCTCGCCGTGCTGGGCATGGCGCTGGAGCGGGCGGTGATCCACCGGCTGACCCGGCTCGACCCGCTCTACAACTTCCTGCTCACCTTCGGCCTGACGCTGATCCTCCAGGACCTGGTGAAGTCCCGGTACGGCATCCAGTCCAGCCCGTACGCCACGCCGGCCGCGCTGAGCGGCTCGGTGAACTTCGGGCTCTTCGACTTCCCGACGTACCGGGTCTTCATCCTCGGCTTCACCGTGCTGCTCTGCGTCGCGGTGTGGTGGGTGCTGGGGCGGACCCGGATCGGCATGGTGGTCCGGGCGGCCACCGAGCGGCCCGAGCTGACCCGCGCCTTCGGCATCGACGTGGGGCGGTGGGTCACCCCGGTCTTCGGCTTCGGCATCGGCCTGGCCGGGCTGGCCGGCGTGCTCGCCGCCCCGATGCGGGCGGTGAACCCGCTGATGGGCGCCGACCTGATCATCGTGGTCTTCGCGGTGGTGGTGATCGGCGGCCTCGGCTCGATCTTCGGCTCGGTCGCCGCCGGCTTCGGCATCGGCCTGGTCCAGGCCTGGGGCGAGGCGTACCTGTCGGAGTTCCCGATCGTGTCCCAGACCGTCGTCTTCGTGGTGATGGCCGTGGTGCTGCTCTGGCGCCCGGCCGGCCTGTTCGGCCGTGAGGAGGCACCGGCATGACCAGCGCCGTCGACACCCCCGCCGACGCGGCCCGCCCGGCGGCGCCGTCCGGGCTGCTCACCGTCGCCAGAGCCCCCGGCTGGGTCCGCTACGCGCTGCTCGCCGTGGGCCTGGTGGTGGCGCTCTGGCTGCCCAACGGGCTCTACCCGGCGGTGGCGGTGGACATCCTCTGCTGGGCGCTCTTCGCCGTCTCGGTGGACCTGCTGCTCGGCTTCACCGGGCTGATGTCCTTCGGGCACGCCGCGTTCTGGGGCACCTCCGCGTACGTGACCGGGCTGTTGGCGATCCACGCCGGCCTGCCCTTCCCGGCGGCGGTGCTGGCCGGCGCGCTCGCCGCGGCGCTGCTCGCGGTGCCGATCGGCTACCTCGCGGTCAAGCGCACCGGGATCTACTTCGCGATGGTCACCCTGGCCTTCGCGCAACTGGTCTACTACGTGGCCAACGAGTGGCGCTCGGTCACCCGGGGCGAGAACGGCCTCCAGGGCGTGCCCCGGGAGTTCTTCGGGACGGACCTGAGCGACGACTACTACTTCTACTACGCGATCCTGCCGATCGTGCTGCTCGGGCTGGCCGCCGTCTGGCGGATCGTGCACTCGCCGTTCGGCCGGGTGCTGGTCGGCATCCGCGACAACCCGGCGCGCGCCCGGGCGCTCGGCTACCCGGTGCACCGGTACAAGCTGACCGCCTTCGTCCTCTCCGGCTTCATCGCCGGGCTGGGCGGCGGGCTCTTCGCCGTCAGCCACCGCTTCGTCTCCCTCGACGTGCTGCACTGGACCACCTCCGGCAAGGCGGTGATCGTGGTGGTGCTCGGTGGCATCGGCACCCTGTGGGGCGGGGTGCTCGGCGCGGCGGTCGTGGTCCGGCTGGAGGACTGGCTGTCCTTCTCCGGATTCGAGGCCATCGGCCTGGTCACCGGCGGCATCTTCGTCCTCGTCGTGCTGCTGTTCCGGCGCGGCATCTGGGGGACGATCGCCGACCTGGCGCGGCGCTGGGGATCCGCCCGGCGCAGGACTGGGGGCTAAGCGTCCAAGCGGTGGGGCTGGGGGGCGACGTGCCCGGCTCCGGGCGGTCCGGCCTGATCCCTGCGCCGGTCACGGTCGTCCCCAGCCCCGCCGTGGTCACCGTCCGCCGTGCGTCCCGGTCGCCGGGCACCATGGTCACGGGAGTCGGGCAACCCCCTCAGCAACGCGCATGACGATCAGCGATCGGCCAGCTACTGTAAGCTACCAAGCGCCCGGGGGGTCGTTACGTACCGGGACGCCAACCCGGCTAGGATTCGGCCCACTATGGTCACCCAGCACATCCGCCGGTTCGCCGCCGGGGTGGCGGCCGATCATGCCGCTCGCCCGCGGACCGTCGTGCCGAACTGGCTCCTCATCCCCGGACTGGCCGTGCTGGCCGTCTCGCTCGCGGCGTATGTCGCCTTCGTGCGCGACCACCCGTTCCGCGGGACGGATTTCAACATGTACCTCGGGGCCGCCCACGCGTTCCTGGATGGGCAGCCCGTCTATCAGCTCGGGTACACCACGCTGAACCTTCCCTACACCTATCCGCCGGTCACCCTGCCGTTCGTGGTCCCGCTGGCCTGGTTCGACGATCGGGCCGCGCTCAACCTCATGAACGCGGTGGGTGTCGTGGGGATGCTCGCGGCGGTGTGGTTCACCACCAAGATGCTCGGGTACGAGGGCACCCGCGGCCGTCTCGGTCTCGTCGCCGCCGTCGGCGCGGTGCTGTTGTGGACCGAGCCGCTGCAGCGCAACCTCGACCTCGGTCAGATCAACATCTTCGTCATGCTGCTGGTCGTGGCGGACCTCGCGATCCCCGACCGGAGCCGGTTCAAGGGCGTACTCATCGGCGCCGCGACCGCGACCAAGCTGCTGCCCGGCCTCTTCGTGGTCTACCTGTTGCTCACGCGGCGGATCCGGGCCGCCATCGTCGCGGCGGGCACCTTCGTCGGGCTCACGCTGCTGGGCGCGATCATCCAGCCGGGCGGTTCGTACGACTACTGGCTGACCGGGCGGGCGTTCGACTCGCACCGGGTGCTGATGACATCCGGCCCGCGTTACGGCGGCAACCAGTCCCTGCAGGGCTTCACCGCGCGTCTGCTTGAGACGGACCAGCAGAATACGATCTGGTGGATGCTGTCCGTGGTCGTCGTCCTGGTCGCCGGCCTCGCCCTCGCGACCGCGCTTCAGCGGCACGGGGAGGAGGCCATGGCCATGATCGTCGTCGGCTTCACCATGCTTCTCATCTCGCCGGTGAGCTGGTCGCACTACTGGCTCTGGATCGGCCCGATGGCGATCGTGCTCGTCGACGTCGTGCGCCGCTCGCACGGCGCGGCACGCGTGCTCGCCGCCGTCGTCGCGGTCGCGCGATCCTGCCCTTCCTCATGTGGCCGGGTCCCTATCGCGGCGAAATCCTCCCGAGGGGTCTGATCTGGAAGGCCGGCCAGCTGGACGGGTTCGCCCAGCGGTTCGCGGTTGATCCCTACGTGCCGACGGTACTGGTGCTCTTCGCGCTCGCCGCGCTGTGGCTGTACCGGCGTCCCGCGCGGAACAGACGGTCGTGCCGACCGCCGGCATCGCCGGCCCATGATCATTTTCTCCGGCCGCAGCGGCTCGGAACCGCCACGAAGACCAGGAGACGTCGATGACGCAGGCGATGGACGAGCGCGCGGTCGCAGCGCCGACGACCGAGCCGACGCCGCCGAGCCAACGCGCCGGCCTGCCCCGGCAGACCGTCGCGGAGACGCCGGCCGCCGAGAGCGCGCCTGTCGGGCGGCCGCCGCGCCTGCTGGTCCTCGACGGACTGCGCCTCGGCGCGGCACTCATGGTCGTCGGGTACCACCTCGTCGGTGACAAGATCGGCGTCTGGCAGCCCTCCGCTGCGACCGCTTTCGGCCCGCTGCACTCCGTCGCCAAGTACGGCTTCCTCGGCGTGCAGTTGTTCTTCGTGATCAGCGGCTTCGTCATCTGTATGAGCGCCTGGGGCCGCTCCCTCGGTGACTTCTTCGTCTCCCGCGTCGTGCGGCTCTACCCCGCCTACTGGTTCGCGGTCCTGGTGGCGACCGGCGTGCTCGTGGCCGTGCCGAGGGGCGTCGACCTCAAGGTCCGAGATGTGCTGGGCAACCTGACGATGATGCAGGAGTTCCTCGGCATCCGGCACCTCGACCTGTCGTACTGGACGCTCACCGTCGAGATGACCTTCTACATCCTCTTCGCCGTCATCGTGACGCGTGGCCTGACCTACCGCGGCGTGGTCGCCTTCTGCGCCATCTGGACCGTCGCCTCACTGATCGTGCCGAAGTTCGGCAACCAAGGGTTCACCAACGTCGTGGCGGCCGGCTACTCCAGCTACTTCATCGCGGGCATCGCCCTCTACCTCACCTACCGTTTCGGTCCGAACCTGCTGCTGTGGTCGATCGTCGGCCTCTCCTGGCTGATCGCGATCACGCGGCTGCCCAGCCTCGCCCAGGCCCGCGACGTCTCGTTCGTGCCGACGGCCGTCATCGTGACGGGCTTCTTCCTCGTGATGGCGGCGGTCGCCCTCAATCTCTTCTCCTGGGTGAGGTGGCGCTGGGTCGCGACAGCCGGAGCGCTGACCTACCCGCTCTACCTCATCCACCAGACGGTCGGGCTCGCCGTCATCGAGCGGCTCCAGGCCCATCTGTCGCCGTGGCTGCTGATCACCGCTCTGGTCGCGTCCCTGCTCGTCGCCGCGTGGCTGATCCACCGATTCGTCGAGCGGCCCGCTTCCCGCTGGATGAAGCGTCAGCTCAGCGACTCGCTGCGCCAGTTGCGGACGACCCGCTGACGCTGCGGGCGTCCGATCCCTGGGCCGACCGGCCCTGTCGCCTGGCTCGCGGCGACGGCGGACGCCACTCGCGGGCGTCCCTCCAGTCGAGTAGGAGCGCGAGGAAGGGCTGAGCCTTCCCTCCGTCGACGCGCTGCGCCTGGGCCGAGGGGCCTGGCCGCCGTGACCGGCGCCGGAATCAAGCCGGACCGCCGGGAGCCGGGCACGGCTGGCCGCATCTACTGACGGACCGCCGCAACCGGACAAGGGCGGCCATGTGGGACGACGCCGCAGCGCCGGTGGAGCGGCGGGCCGAGGTCCGCCACTCCAAACCGAGCACCGTGAGCTGGCGCACAAACGATACGAACCGGTTCCGTATCGAAACTCTCTCGCCTACGCTCAGGCATCGTTACGAGTCTGCCCCGTATCGTATTTCGACGCGGGTGAGCCGGGGGGAAAACGGACATGGAGCCGCACGAGAACACCGGACATCCGAGGAGGTGGGCGATCCTCGGGGTGCTGGTGATCAGCCTCCTCGTGGTTGTCCTCGACAACACCATCCTCAACGTCGCGCTGCGCACCCTCGCCGACCCGGTGCACGGCCTCGGGGCCAGCCAGGGCGAGCTGGAATGGGCCATCAACTCCTACACGCTGGTCTTCGCCGGCCTGCTCTTCAGCTTCGGGGTGCTCGGCGACCGCGCCGGCCGCCGGCGCTTCCTCATGATCGGCCTGCTTCTCTTCGGCCTCGCCTCGCTGCTCTCGGCGTACGCGCAGAGCCCGGCGCAGCTGATCGGCGCCCGCGCCCTGATGGGGGTCGGCGGTGCGGCCATCATGCCGGTCACCCTCTCGATCATCTCCAACGTCTTCGACCCGCGCGAGCGTGGCCGGGCCATCGGCGTCTGGGCCGGCGCGGTCGGCCTCGCCGTGGCGATCGGCCCGATCCTCGGCGGTGCCCTGCTGGAGCACTACTGGTGGGGCTCGGTCTTCCTGATCAACGTGCCGGTGGTGGCGATCGGCGTGGTGCTGGTCGGCGTCCTGGTGCCCGAGTCGCGCGACCCGAACCCGGGCCGGGTCGACCTGCTCGGCGTGCTGCTCTCGGTGGTCGGCCTGGTCGCGCTCACCTACGGCATCATCGACGGCGGCGAGCACGGCTTCGACCGGCCGCTGGTCTGGGCCTCGATCGTCGGCGGCCTGGCCGTGCTGGGCTGGTTCATCTCCCACGAGCTGCGCAGCGACCACCCCTCGCTGGACGTCCGGCTGTTCCGGGTGCCCCGCTTCGCCGCCCCGGTGGCGCTGGTCGGGCTGGTCTTCTTCGCCGCCATGGGCGTGATGTTCTTCAACGCCTTCTACCTGCAGCTGGTGCGGGGCTACAGCCCGCTCGAGACCGGCCTGCTCTTCCTGCCCTTCGCCGCCGCGCAGCTGTTCTTCGCGCCGCGCAGCGCGGCGATGGTCCGCCGCTTCGGCGGCCGGGCGGTCGCCGTGGTCGGTCTCGTGCTGACCGCGGTGGCGCTCGGCGCGTTCGTCCTCGTCGACGAGGTCACGCCGATCTGGGTGGTCCTGGTGCTGACCTTCGTCCAGGGCACCGGCATGGCGAACATCATGCCGCCGGCGACCGAGTCGATCATGTCGGCGCTGCCCCGGGAGAAGGCCGGCGTCGGCTCGGCGGTCAGCAACACCGTCCGGCAGGTCGCCGGCGCACTGGGGGTCGCGGTGCTCGGCTCGGTGCTCTCCGCGGTCTACCGGGAGGACATCGCCTCGGCGCTCGCCGGCCTGCCGCCCCGGCCCGAGACGCCGCCGACGAGTCCATCTCCGGCGCGTACGCGGCGGCGGCCCAGCTCGGGCGGCGGCGCCCAAGCTGATCGCGGCGGCCAACGACTCGTTCGTCGCGGCGATGCACTGGGCGGCCGGGCTCTCCGCGGTGGTGGCCGCGCTGGGCATCCTGATCGCGGTGCGCTGGATGCCGGCTCGCCCTGCGGCCGGCCCGACCGAGGCTCGACCGGCCGTCGAGCCCGAGTTGGCCGGGACCGCCTAGGTTGGGCGACAATGTCTGACATGACTTCCACCGCCGATGCTCCGCGGTCGCCCGGGCGACCGCGGAGCAGCCGCGCGGACGAAGCCATCATCGAGGCCACCCTCGACCTGCTCGCCGAGGGCAGCAGCATCGAGACACTCTCCATCGAGGCGATCGCCGCCCGCGCCGGGGTCGGCAAGGCCACCATCTACCGGCGCTGGCCCGGCAAGGACGCCCTGCTGCTCGACGCGCTGCGCCGGCTCAAGGGCATCATGCCGAAGCCGGCCGGCGACTCCGTCCGGGACGACCTGGTGGTGCTCGTCGGCGCGGTCGGGCACAACATCGACCCCCGGGCCGCCAAGATCATGCCCTGCCTGATACCCGAGGTGAACCGCAGCCCGGACCACTTCCAGCTCTACCAGAACATCATCCAACCCCGGCGGAAGCTGATGCGCGAGGTGCTCCGGCGCGGCGTCGCCAGCGGCGAACTGCGGGCCGACCTCGACATCGAGCTGACGATGGCGCTGCTCACCGGGCCGATGCTGATCCAGCGGATGCTGCGCTGGCACCCCGAGCTGGACGACCGGATCCTGCCCGAGCGCATCGTGGACAACGTCCTCGACGGCATCCGCACCCGCTGACGGGGTGCGCTCGGTCAATTCCCCTCGCCGGCCCCGGCGATCAGGGGCACGAGCCGGGTGAGCGCGGGGAAGCCCGGGCACCGATCCTCCGGCTCGATCGCGGTGGCGGCGGCGAACGCCCAGGCCAGCGCCGTCTCCCTCGACGTGCCGTCGAGATGCGGCACCAGCTCGGCGAGCAGCGCCGCCCGCGCGCCCGGGTCACGTAGGGTCCCTGCTGTCGCCAGTGCCTCCTGGGCCACCTCCGCCGTCTCGGACGGGGACAGGTACGCGACGAGCCGGGCGAGGCCCCGCGCCCGTGACGCGGGCTCCTGGATCTGCCGGATCTCCTCGTACGCACGCCCCCGCCGGGCGGCGTCCAGGTGCGGCGCCAGCTCGTGCACCGCGTCCACCAGATGCTGGGGCTCGTAGCTCAGCGCCAGCTCCAGGGCCTGCCCCCGGCGGTCCGCGTCCACGAAGGGCGCCAGCGTCGCCAGTGCCTGCTGCGGGTACTCCCGCTCCTCCCGCAGCGCCACCTCCCACAGCCCGGCGAGCTGCTCGGTGGTGAGGTGGGGCGCCAGGACGCGCAGGTGCGACGCCCAGGGGCCCCCTGGGCGCTCGGTCAGCGCCTCGGCCGCAGCCGACACCGCCGATGTACGGACCTCGTCGGGCAGGTAAGGGACCAACGAGGCCAGCGCCGCGGCCCGGGCGCCGTGGTCCGCGATCGCTCTGGCGGCCGCGGCGGCAGTGGGCAGCAAGGTGGACGGCAGCAGCGGGATCAGCAGGCTCAGCGAGTGGGCGCGGCTGTGCCCGTCGCGAACGGCCGCGACGGCGGCCAGTGCGTCGCCGAGTTGGTCCGGCTCGAGCAGCGGAAACAGGTCCTTCCAGGCCAGGTAGGAGTGGCCGTCCCCGGTCGCTTCGCCCGCGGCGGTCAGTGCGGCCGACACGGCCTGACGCCGACGCGCCGCTGGGAGGGAGCGGGCGACACCGGCCAGCGCCCGGGCCCGGAAACCGGGTTCGATGATGCCGGCCGCGGCGTCGGTGGCGACCGCGAGCTGCGCCTCGTCCAGGTGTGGCGCGATCGCGGTGAGCAGCACCGCCCGCGAGTTGCCGTCCGCAACCTGGATGATCTTGTTCAGTGCGGCTGTCCGCTGCTCGGGGAGGTAATGCTCGGCGAGCCAGCAGAGTTCCGGGCCCGAACCGTCGCCGAGCCGGCTGGTGACGATGTCGTAGAGCGTCGCTCGCTGGGCCGCGTCGAGCCACGGCGCCAACTTCATCAGCGATGAGGCGCCCGTCGCCGGGTGCAGCCGGCTCGCCGCGGCCAGGGCGAACCGAGCCGACGCGGACCGTCGCGCTTCCGGCAACCGGGGTAGCAGCGCGACCAGCGTGAGCATCTGCTGGGACGCGCGGTCCATCGTCGGCACCACCGTAAGCGCCCGTTGCGCCTGCACCTCGCTGAGCCGCGGTGCCAGGCGCACGATGAGGTTCGTCTGCCGGTGCCGGTCCGACAGGTTCAGCGCGACCCGGAGCGCCTTCTCGACCTGCTCGTCGTCCAGCCGCCCGGTCAGCTCCTCCAAACCGGGTACCCCGGGCAGGGCGAGTAGCACGGCGAGAACGTCGGCGACCGTGGGCGCGGGCTGTCTGGCCGGCGGCAGCGGGACCGGATCCACCTCGCGCAGCAGCTTGTCCAGCTCCGCCAGGGCGTCGAGGAAGTCCCGCAGCCCGTCGCTGTCGTTGTACTCGTCGAAGACGTCGGGCTCGTCCGCCAGCCGGCACACCCGGCTGGCCGCCGCCACGAGCCGCCGGAAAAGCTCCTGCTCGGGTTCGGTCACGGATGCCGATCATGCCCGATGGCCAGCTGGCGCACCGTCCCTGCGCGGCGGCCGCCAGGTCAGCCGGCGGGCGTACGCAGGCGGTGCAGGCGCAGCGCCAACTGCACCTCGAGGGCCCGCTCCGGCTTCTGCCAGTCCGCGCCGAGCAGCTGCCCGACCCGCTCCAACCGTTGGGTCACCGTGTTGACGTGCACGTGCAGCAGCTCCGCCGCCCGGGCCAGGCTGCCGCCCACCCCGAAGTACGCCTCCAGGGTCTTCACCAGCGCGGTGCCCCGCCGGGCGTCGTAGTCCACCACCGGCCCCACCGTCGTGGTGAGGAACCGGGCCACGTCCCGGTCGCCGGAGTCGCCGACCGCGCCGAGCAACAGCCCGACGAAGCCCAGCTCCGCCGTGCTCGCTCCCTGCCCGGAGCGGCCCAGCGCGCCCAGCGCGGTGAGGCAGCGCTCCGCCTCGGCGAAGGTGGTGGCCAGCGACGTCGGACCGGCCGACGGCCCGCTGGCGCCGGCGGTCACCGGGCGACCGGTCACCCGGGACAGGTCCCGGGCCACCGCCCGGGCGCTGCCCCCGGCGTCCCGCCCGGGCAGCATCAGCACCACCCGGCCGTCCCGCGCCGCCGCCAGCCCACCCCGGGTCGAGGCGTACGTGGTGGCCCAGGAGAGCACCCGCTGCCGGGCGGAGCCGGTCGCGGCGATCGCGTCGTCGCCAACGGCGACCAGCACGTGCGGGGCGTCCAGGTCCACCCCGAGCCGGCGGGCCCGGCTGCGCAGCGCGTCGGCGTCGCGCAGCGGCCGGGCGATCAGGTCGTCGAGCAGCTCACCCCGGACCCGCCCCTCCGCCTCGGCGACGGTCCGGCGGAACAGCAGCAGCAGCGCGGTGACCAGCGCGGCGCGCTCCAGGATCCGCTGGTCCGCGTCGACCAGCTCGCCGTCGGGGCGCAGCACCAGCGCGCCCAGGTTCTCCGCGCCGGCCACCACCGCGGCGTACCAGAGCGGGCCGCGGCGCACGCTGCGCCCCTCGGTACGCGACGCGGCCACCGCCTCCACCATGTCGGCGCGGTCCGGCTCGGCGATCTGCCCGACCCGGGCGAGCTGACGGCCCTCGGCGTCCAGCGCCAGCAGCGCCCCGCCGAGCACGTCGGTCACCGCGGCCGCCACGTCCTCCACCCCGCCGCCCCGCAGCACCAGCGCGGTCATCCGGTCGTGGGCCGCCGCGGCCCGCTCCACCGAGCTGCTGTGCGCCCGGATGGTGCTGTTCGCCGCGGACAGCTCCGCCAACGCCGAGCGGGTCTCCGCGAGCAGCCGGGCGGTGTCGATCGCCACCGCCGCGTGGGCGGCGAGCGACACCAGCAGCGACACCTCCTCGCGGGCGAACGGTCGGGCCGACCGGTTCGCCGCGTACAGCACGCCGATCACACTGGAGCCCAGCCGCAGCGGCACGCCGAGGATGGCCACCAGGCCCTCCTCGCCGACCCCGCCGTCGATCTCCCCGGTGTGCTTGAACCGTTCGTCCTCCTGATAGTTCGAGGTGACGTACGGCGTGCCGGTCTGCGCCACCAGGCCACCCAGCCCGTCGCCCATCTCCAGGCGCAGCCGCTGGAAGCGCGCCGAGATCGACCCGTCGGTGACCCGCATGTACGTGTCGCCGCGCTCGTCGTCGTTGAGCGTCATGTACGCCACGTCGGTGCCGAGCAGGATCCGCGCCCGATGCACGATCGCCCGCAGCACGTCGTCCAGGTCGCGCAGCCCGGCCAGGTCGCTCGCCGTGTCGTACAGGCCGGAGAGCTCGATCTCCCGGCGGCGCCGGCGCTCCAGCAGCGCGCGGACCCGCAGCGCCACCACCTTCGCCTGCTCCAGCTCGGCGAGCCGCTCGGCCGGCAGGCCGGCGCCCGGGCGCCACCAGCGGCCCCTCGAACTCGACCGCGGCGGCCTCCCGGGCCAGTAGCTCAAGGAACTCGACCGGCGACGACATGAGCGACATTGTGCGCGACGCCACTAGTTGGCCGTCCAGCCCCCGTCGAGGGCGATCGAGGCGCCGGTGATGAAGGCCGCCGGCGGGGAGCACAGGTACGCCACCAGCTCCGCCACCTCCTCCGGCTCGATCAGCCGCTTGATCGCCGCCCGGGCCAGCATGATCTTCTCGACCACCTCGTCCTCGTCGATCCCGTGGCTGGCGGCCTGGTCGGCGATCTGGCTCTCCACCAGCGGCGTGCGGACGTACGCCGGGTTGATGCAGTTGGCCGTCACCCCGTGCGCGGCGCCCTCCAGCGCGACCACCTTCGACAACCCCTCCAGTGCGTGCTTGGCGGACACGTACGCCGCCTTGTACGGCGACGCGCGCAGCCCGTGCACCGAGGAGATGTTGACGATGCGGCCCCAGCCGTTGGCGTACATGTGCGGCAGCATCCGCCGGATGAGCAGGAAGGGCGCTTCCACCATCACCCGCTGGATGTACTCGAAGCGCTCGGTGGGAAAGTCCTGCACCGGCGCGACGTGCTGCAGCCCGGCGTTGTTGACCACGATGTCCACGTCGGCGTCGAGCCGGTCCACCGCCGCCGCGTCGGCCAGGTCGATCCCCTCGGCCCGACCCCCCGCCTCGGCGGCCACCGCCTTGGCCGCCTCCACGTTGCGGTCCACCACCAGCACGCTCGCGCCGGCCGCCGCCAGGCGCAGCGCGCAGGCCCGGCCGATGCCGCTGCCACCACCGGTCACCAGGGCGCTACGACCGGAGAGGTCGACGCGTACGACGTGGGGGACCGCCACGGGTTCTGCCGTCATGGCGCAAGAAGTTACGAGCTGTGTGGCCGGTGGCACATGGGGCGGCGGCACATACTCCACCGTCGTTCTGTGTGGGAGTGGGGAAACGCCGCGGGCCCGGACGGGCCGGGGGCGACCCGGCGGGCGGTCGGGAGTGTCCGACCGGCGTGGCACAGTCGGCGGCGGGACGTCACCGCGCCGACCATCCACCCGGTCGGCCCCGACCGGACGGAGCGTGCAGATGTCGACAGTCTCGCTGCCGGGCGGCGGCTCCGCCGAGGGAGCGCCGGTGGCCTTCGAGGCGACGCTGGTCCGCTGGCCGGGTCCCGGCGGCTGGGTCTTCGCCCCGGTGCCCGACGAGTACGCGCCACCCACCGCCGGCCCGTTCGGCCGGGTGCCGGTGACCGCCACGGTGGACGCCCGCACCTGGTCGACCAGCGTCTGGCGGGACCGGAGGGCGGGCTGGCTGCTGGCGGTCCCGGCCCGGATCCGGGCCGGGAAGGACCACGGGGACGTCGTCTCCGCCGCCGTCGAGGTCGACCACGCGCGGATGTAGCGGCGACCGGGTCGTGCCGGCGGTCGACCGGTCGCCGCGCCGGGCCGGCGTGTCCCCACGGGTGCCGGCGCGAGCCGACCAGTAGGGTGTCGAACACACGTACTGCTGGCGGCTGGGGGAGGAGGCGGCGTGCGGGTGCTCGGCGTCGACCCGGGGCTTACCCGGTGCGGGGTCGGCGTGGTCGAGGGGGTGCCGGGCCGGCCCTGCACGCTGGTCGCCTACTACGTCGTCTACACCGACCCGGGCGACGAGCTGCCGCTGCGCCTGCTGCACCTGGACCGGTCGCTGACCGACCTGGTCGCCGAGCACCGGCCGGACGCGGTCGCCGTCGAGCGGGTGTTCAGCCAGCACAACGTCCGCACCGTGATGGGCACCGCGCAGGCCAGCGGGATCGCCGTGCTCGCCGGGGCACGCGCCGGGCTGCCCGTGCAGACGTACACCCCGAGCGAGGTCAAGGCGGCGGTGACCGGTTCCGGTCAGGCCGACAAGGCACAGATGACCGCGATGGTGACCCGGCTGCTGCGGCTGCCCGAGCCGCCGAAGCCGGCCGACGCCGCCGACGCCCTGGCCCTGGCCATCTGCCACGTGTGGCGCGGCGGCACCCGGTCCAAGCTGGCCGCCGCGGCCGAGCGGGCCCGACGAGGAGGAGCGACTAAGTGACGGTCACCCGGATCGCGTACTCCGACCGGCTGAACGCGGGTAAGTACACGGCCCTGGTGGAGCAGGCCAGTCGGTTGGGTCGGGTGCGTAGCTTGGTGTGGCAGCGGTACGGGTCGATCGCCGGTGTCGGGTCCGGGCTGACGGACCGGCAGGTGCGAGACCGCTGGCTGGCCGACGGCACACACGTCCAGTTCGGGGTGCTGGCGAACGCGTGGAAGGAAACCGTCCGCGACGCCATGGCCGACGTCGCAGCGAACCTCGCCTCGGCCAAGGTCGAGGTCCGGCGGGCGATCACCCGACGCACCACCGATCCGGTCGAGCGCAAGCGGATGTTCACCGCGCTGAAGGCCGACCGATGGGCTGTCGACCCCTTTCTGGCTCGACAGATGCGCAAGCACTGGAAGCGTGGCCGCAACCGCACGCACGATCAGATCGTGGTGCGCGCGGACCAGCACAACACCGTCACCGACGCGCGCGGCCGATTGTGGCTGGCGGTCCCTGGCCTGCAACGCCGCAAGATGGTCAAGATCCCGCTGTCGTCGACCGTGGCCCCGACGGGCACGCTGCGGCTGATGCTGCGCGGCGGGCGGGTGGAGGTGCATTACCAGATCGACGCGTCGCAGATGCGGTCGTCGCTGCGGCCGTGCGGTGACCGGACGGTCGGCGTCGACAAGGGCTACACCGAAGCCCTGACCGACTCCGACGGCGGCCGCCACGGCGGCCGCCACGGCGGCCGCCACGGCGGCCGCCTCGGCCAGCTGCTGAGCAGTGAGTCGGACCGGTTGAAGGAGCGTAACCGGCGTCGGGCGAAGCTGCGGTCGATTGCGAACACCGCCGCCGGGCGTGGTGACCATGCGAAAGCGCACCGGATCAGGTCCAACAACCTCGGGACCGTCAAGCGGGAGCGACAGGCCGCCCGCCACCGCGCACGGGTGCGTACCGAGATCTTCACCGCAGTGCACCGGGTCGTCGACAAGGCCGCCACCGTGGTCGCCGAAGACCTCACCAAAAGGATCGCCGGGCGCAAGAGGCTCGGCAAGAACGTCAACCGGCGCCTCGCCGCGTGGACCAAAGGGGTCACCGCCGAGGCGCTGACCAACGTGTCGGAGCGCAGAGGTTCTGCGCTCGTGCACGTCAACGCCGCCTACACCTCACAAGCCTGTCACCGCTGCGGCCGGTTCGGCCGACGCAGCGGGGACCGGTTTCACTGCACTGCGTGCGGGGTGGTGTGGCAGGCCGACATGAACGCCGCGATCAACATCCTGCAGCGAGCAGGCGACCCCGACATCGCCCTGCACACCCCGCACCACAAGGTGAGGCAGATCCTGCGGGACAGGACCGATCGCCACCGGACCAGACTGCCGGTCCAGGACTCCAGCCCGGCCACCGCCGAGCGGAGAGCGAATAATCCGAACCGCTCAGCAATGAGCAACTAGGTAGGAAGCAGGAGCGCGATGATCGCCAGCGTGCGCGGCACGGTGACCGCGACCGGTCCGGACCATGCGGTGGTGGAGGTCGGCGGGATCGGCCTGGCGGTGCAGTGCGCCCCCGGCACCCTCGCCGAGCTGCGGGTCGGCCAGCCGGCGCGGCTCGCCACCAGCCTGGTCGTCCGGGAGGACTCGCTCACCCTGTACGGCTTCGCCGACGACGACGCCAAGCAGCTCTTCGAGCTGCTGCAGACCGCCAGCGGCGTCGGCCCCCGGCTGGCCCAGGCGGTGCTCGCCGTGCACACCCCGGACGCGGTCCGCAAGGCCATCGCCAACGCCGACACCGCCGCGCTGACCCGGGTGCCGGGCATCGGCAAGAAGGGCGCCGAGCGGCTGGTCCTCGAGCTGCGGGACCGGATCGGCCCGGTGCCGGTCGGCGTCGACGGCGCGGCCGGGGTGACCGGCGGCGCCTGGCCCGAGCAGGTCCGCCAGGCGCTCGTCGGGCTCGGCTGGTCCAGCGCCCAGGCCGAGCAGGCGGTGGCCACGGTCGCCGAGACAGTCGACGGGCAGACCCCGCCGGTGCCGATCCTGCTCAAGCAGGCCATCCGCCTCCTGGGCCGGACGCGGTGATGAGCGCGAGGAGTGAGCCGGGTTTGCGAGCCCCGCAGTCGCGAACGAAGGAACCCTCATGACCGGGGAGAACCTGGTCTCGGCGTACGTCAGCGACGCCGAACTCGACGCGGAGGCGAGCGTCCGGCCGAAGCGGCTCGACGAGTTCATCGCCCAGCACCGGGTCCGCGACCAGCTCGACCTGCTGCTCCAGGGCGCGATGCGGCGCGGCTCCCCGCCAGACCACATCCTCCTCTCCGGGCCGCCTGGCCTCGGGAAAACGACGTTGGCCAATATCGTCGCGGCCGAGCTGGGCTCGGGCCTCCGGGTGACCAGCGGCCCGGCGATCGAGCGCTCCGGCGACCTGGCGGCCATCCTGACCAGCCTCGCCGAGGGCGACGTGCTCTTCATCGACGAGATCCACCGGATTGCCAAGCCGGCCGAGGAGCTGCTCTACAGCGCGATGGAGGACTTCCGGGTCGACGTGGTGGTCGGCAAGGGCCCGGGGGCCACCGCCATCCCGCTCGACGTGGAGCCGTTCACCCTGGTCGGCGCGACCACCCGGTCCGGCCTGCTCACGGGGCCGATGCGGGACCGTTTCGGATTCGTCGCCCACCTCGACTTCTACGCCCCGGCCGACCTGGAGGTGCTGCTGCGCCGCTCGGCGCGGATCCTCGGCGTGCCGATCACGGAGGAGGGCGCGGCCGAGATCGCGGGCCGGTCCCGGGGCACCCCGCGGATCGCCAACCGGCTGCTGCGCCGGGTGCGGGACTTCGCCGAGGTCCGGGCCGACGGCGTGGTCAGCCTGGAGACCGCCCGGGCCGCCCTGACCGTGTACGACGTCGACGCGCTGGGCCTGGACCGGCTGGACCGGGCGGTGCTGACCGCGCTGGTCGACTCGTTCCGGGGCGGCCCGTCGGGCTCTCCACCCTCGCGGTGGCGGTGGGGGAGCAGCCGGACACCGTCGAGGAGGTCTGCGAGCCGTTCCTGGTCCGCGCCGGGCTGCTGGCGCGTACGCCGCGGGGCCGGGTGGCGACCGAGGCGGCCTGGCACCATCTGGGGCGTACACCGCCCAATGGTACATTTGGCACGGATGCCCCTACCGTGCCCGATCTCTTCTCCGCACCGCCGGAACAGCCGTGATCCGAACGTGATCTGTGCCGCATTCGGTGTTCTCAGGTGCAGGGATTAGACTTCGCCGCGGTCTGTACAGGACGTGAGATTCCGCCTCCGCTCCGGCACCCCTCGTGCTGGTCGGAGGCCAATGGGAAGGTCGACAACCGTGCTTTACCTTGCAGCGGGTGGTGGAGGAGCCGGCGGTCTGACGCCGATCCTGATGATCGCCCTGCTCTTCGGCGTCATGTACTTCATGATGATCCGCCCCCAGCAGAAGCGGCGCCGCGAGGCCGAGCAGATGCAGTCCCAGCTCGGCCCGGGCGACGAGGTGGTGACCATCGGCGGCCTCTACGGCACGGTCACCGAGGTGGACGACGACATCGTCCTGCTCGAGGTCGCCCCGGGCGTCCAGACCCGGTACGCCCGGCCGGCCATCGCGCGGGTGACCACCCGGGCCGAGCGCCCCGAGGCGACCGAGCCGGTGGCCGAGGAAGCCGACGCCGTCAAGGAGTGACCGACCGCCCCGACGGGGCAGCGGATTCATCCCGACAAGTGGATAGTTGGGTCGGCGCCCGACGCCGACACGCGGAACTCCCCCGACGCCGCCGCGTCGTGACCCGGAGGCGTGTCGACCGGCGGCGTCGACCCGCCAGAGCAGTCGGCCGGACACCCCCGGCCCGACTTTCGTCGCCGCTGCGCAGGCGGCGCGACCGTACAGGGAGACAGGACAGCCGTGGCACCACCTCAGGGACAGATGCGCCCCGGACGGCAGCTCGCCGTTCTCGGGCTCATCTTCGTCGTCCTCTATCTTTTGGTGTTCTTCTCGGGCGGCGCCAGTGGTGGCTGGAAGGACCGGCTGGAGCCGCGGCTCGGCCAGGACCTGATCGGCGGCACCCGGGTGGCGCTCGAGGCCACCAACAGCGTGGACGGCAAGCCTCCGACGGCCGAGAACCTCGAGGAGGCGCGCCAGATCATCGAGAACCGGGTCAACGGCTACGGCGTGGCCGAGGCCGAGGTGGTCACCGAGGGCAACCGGAACATCGTCATCTCCCTGCCCGGTGTGAACCGGGACCTGACCGACGTCGGCAGCGCCGCCGAGCTGCGGTTCCGCAAGGTGCTCAAGGCGACCGACGGCAGCGGCGCGACCGCCGCCCCGGCGCCGCCCCCCACAGCCACCACCGCCCCGTCCGGCAGCGCGACGCCGAAGCCCTCGGGCAGCGCCTCGCCGAAGCCGTCGGCGAGCGCCCCGAAGGTCACCGCCTCGCCGAGTGCCGGCGGGCAGGGCGGCATGGCTCCGACGCCGAGCGCCAGCGCGGCCGCCCCGACGCCGTCGGCCTCGCCGAGCGCCGCCGCGCCGTCGCCGAGCGCCACCGCCGAGCCCGTGCCGCAGAGCGTCGAGCAGCAGCGCAAGGCCGTCGAGCAGAAGGTCGGGCCGGCCGCCTGGGCCGCCGCCACCGGCCTGAAGGCCCCGGCCGACGTCTCCGCCGATCCGTCACTGGCCGAGAAGCTCAAGCCGTTCGGCACGCTCTCCCCGCAGGAGATCGCGGTGCTGCCGGTGGACATGCAGTTCAACGTCCCGACCATCACCTGCGCCCAGCTCGACAAGCGGCCGCCGGCGTCGATCAAGGACGAGAAGCAGCGGGCCGTCGCCTGCGAGTCGGGCGCGAAGTACCTGCTCGACGTGGCGAAGGTGGTCGGCACCGACGTCAAGGACGCCTCCGCCCAGCTCGACCAGACCAGCGCCTGGGTGGTCAGCCTGAACTTCACGGGCAAGGGGCAGGAGCACTGGACCAACCTGACCCGCGAGGCGTTCAACAACGAGGGCCAGGCCTGCGACCAGACCGCACTCGGTCAGGACGGCAAGTGCCGGGTGGCGGTGGTCCTGGACAACCAGATCGTCTCCTCCCCCGAGATCCAGGGCGTGCTGACCGGTGACTCGCAGATCACCGGCAGCTTCGACAACAAGACGGCCAACGCGCTGGCCAGCCAGTTGCGCTACGGCGCCCTGCCGGTGACCTTCGTGCAGCAGGAGAAGCAGAACGTGACGGCCACACTGGGCGAGAGCCAGCTGCGGGCCGGTCTGCTCGCCGCCGGCATCGGCATGCTGCTGGTCATCATCTACTCGTTCTTCTACTACCGGCTGCTCGGCTCGGTGATCTTCCTGAGCCTGGTGCTCTCCGCGCTGCTGGTCTTCGGCGCCCTGGTGGTGCTCGGCCGGTCGATCGGCTTCACCCTCACCCTCGCCGGCATCGCCGGCATGATCGTCTCGCTCGGCGTGGCGGCGGACTCGTTCGTCATCTACTTCGAGCGCCTCAAGGACGAGATCCGCGAGGGACGCAGCCCGCGCAGCGCGGTGCCACGCGCCTGGATCCGGGCCCGCCGGACGATCATCTCGGCGAACTCCATCACCCTGATGTCCGCCGTGGTGCTCTACATCGTCTCGGTCGGCACGGTGAAGGGCTTCGCCTTCGCCCTCGGCCTGGCGACCGTGCTCGACCTGGTGGTCGTCTTCCTCTTCCGTCACCCGATCATGACGATGTTCGCCCGGAGCCGGGCGTTCCTGTCCCCGCGGGTCAGCGGCCTCGGCCGGGCCCTGCCGGCCCGGTCGACCGAGCAGGGCACCGCCCGTAACCCGCGCGTCAAGGAGGCCTGAGATGGCTAAGAGTGGTCTGGCGTCCCGGCTCTACCGGGGCGAGGCCGATCTCAACATCGTCGGCCGGCGCAAGCTGTGGTTCGGCGTCGCCGCCGCGCTGGTGCTGCTCGCGGTGCTCAGCTTCGCCGTGCGCGGCTTCAGCCTCGGCATCGAGTTCGCCGGCGGCACCTCGCTCCAGGTGCCGGCCAGCGTCGCCACCCTGGACGAGGCCGAGCAGCAGGTGAACGACGTGCTGCGGACCAAGGGTGGCGGCGCCGAGGTGGCCACCGCGCAGAAGGTCGGCGGCACCAGCGGCGACACGTACGAGATGCGCACCTCCGAGCTGACGCCTACGCAGTCGAACGAGGTGAAGACCGAGATCGCCCAGAAGTTCGGGCTCAAGTTCGAGCAGGTCGGCGCGAACCAGGTCAGCGCGTCGTTCGGTGGCCAGGTGACCGAACGTGCGTTGCTCGGCCTGCTCATCTTCCTCGCGGTGGTGGCGATCTACCTGGTCCTGCGCTTCGAGTGGCGGATGGCCGTCGCCGCGATCAGCTCGCTGTTCATGAACCTGATCCTCACCGCCGGCATCTACTCGCTGGTCGGCTTCGAGGTGACGCCGTCGACGATCATCGGCTTCCTCACCATCCTGGGCTTCGCGCTCTACGACGTGGTGGTGGTCTTCGACAAGGTCCAGGAGAACACCCGGGGCATCACCGCGAACAACAACCTGACCTACGGCGAGGCCTCCAACCTCGCTCTGAACCAGAGCCTGATGCGGTCGCTGAACACCTCGGTGGTCGCCCTGCTCCCGGTCGGCGGCCTGCTCTTCATCGGGGCCGGCCTGCTGGGCGCGGGCACGCTGAAGGACCTCGGTCTGGTGCTCTTCGTCGGTATGGCGGTGGCGTTCCTGACCTCGATCCTGCTGGCCACCCCGCTGCTGGTGCTCCTGAAGAACCAGGACCCGCGGATCAGCGCGCACAACAAGCGGGTGCTGGCCCGCCGGGGCGCCATCGCCCGGGGCGAGGTGACCCCGAAGGGCGCGCCGCGGTCCGCCGAGGCCGGCGAGCCGGCCATCGACCAGGAGGCGGCGGCGCTGGCCGGCTCGGCGCCGAAGGTGGGCGCCCGACCGGCCGCCAAGCGTCCGACCGGTGCCCGGGGCGGTCGTCCCGGCGGCGGGGGCAACCGTCCGGGCGGCGCCAAGCGCCGCTGACCGGTCCACCGGACCCGGTAGCGATCGACCTGACGGCGTCCGCCATGCTGTGCGAGCAGCATGGCGGACGCCATCGTCGTCGGAAGGGAAGCGGGACAACCGTGACGGAGACCCACAGCACCGGGGTACGGGGAGACAGCGGCCCGGAGGTCGCCCGGCTGGTGGCCAGCCGGGTACTGGACGTGCCGGACTTCCCGAAGCCCGGCGTCATGTTCAAGGACCTGATGCCCCTCTTCGCCGACGGTGACGTGTTCCGCGAGGTGATCGACGGGATCGTCGCGTACCACGGGCGTGACTCGTTCGACGCGGTGGTCGGCATCGAGGCGCGCGGCTTCGTCATCGCCGCCGCCATCGCGTACGCGACCGGGGTGGGTGTGGTGCCGGTCCGCAAGGCCGGCAAGCTGCCCCGTCCGGCGTACTCGGCCTCCTACGACCTGGAATACGGCGAGGCGACCCTGGAGGTGCACCAGGACGCCTTCACCGCCGGCCACCGGGTGCTGGTCGTCGACGATGTGCTCGCCACCGGCGGCACCGCCGAGGCCACCCTCGACCTGGTGGAGCGGGCCGGCGGCACGGTCGCCGGTTTCACCGTGCTGCTGGAGCTGGCCTTCCTCAAGGGCCGGGAGCGGCTGGCCCCGCGCCCGGTCCATGCCCTGCTGACCGTTTGATGCCACGCCCGTCGGGCGGAGCCCGCGGGGACCGTCCGGCGGAGCGGCGGGGCACCCTGCGTGCGGGTAGCATTGCCCTTTGCTGACCGGGCGGGCGACCGTCTGGTGGCGGAAGGACCGCCGGCCGCGGCCGGCGCGGAACAACACCGGCCCCACAGCCGGTTGATACGAACGTCGGCCGTACGGCCGGCGCACCCCGGCGAGCGGTGAGGAGGCCGGTGTCCCACGATGTCGTCCCTCCGGTGGAGGGCACGGTGCACCCGACAGGCGACGCGGACGGCTCGGTGACCGAGCGGAGCGGCAACCCGCCGGCCCGGGTGACGGGCTCTGGCAACGGCGTCGCCCCCGACGCCGGCACGGCCGACGGCACGTCGCCCGGCGGCGCCGTCGTGGTGCCGTTCCCGACCGATGGCTCGACCGATCCCGCGCCGACCGGTGGCTTCGCGCTGTCCAACGCGCCGACCGGCCGGCGGGTTCGCGCCCGGCTGGCCCGGTTCAACGCGCCCTGGCAGACCTCGCAGGTCAGCGAGGTGCTCGAACCGCTGATCTCCACCCACCGGGAGAACCACCCCAAGGCCGACGCCCGGCTGCTCCAGCGGGCGTTCGACACGGCGGCGCGCTGGCACTCCGGTCAGTACCGCAAGTCCGGTGACCCGTACATCACGCACCCCTTGGCCGTGGCGACCATCCTGGCCAACCTGGGCATGGACACCACCACCCTGGTCGCCGCGCTGCTGCACGACACCATCGAGGACACCGAGTACACCCTCGACCAGATGCGGGCGGACTTCGGCCCGGAGGTGACCCTCCTGGTCGACGGCGTGACGAAGCTGGACAAGGTCAAGCTGGGTGACGCCGCCAAGGCGGAGACGATCCGCAAGATGGTCGTGGCGATGGCCAAGGACCCGCGGGTGTTGGTGATCAAGCTCGCCGACCGGCTGCACAACATGCGTACCCTCACCTTCCTGCCCCGCCCCAAGCAGGAGCAGAAGGCGAAGGAGACGCTGGAGATCCTCGCTCCCCTGGCCCACCGCCTGGGTATGAACACCATCAAGTGGGAGCTGGAGGACCTCGCCTTCGGCACCCTGTTCCCGAAGCGGTACGAGGAGATCAACCGCCTGATCGGGGAGCACCAGCCGCAGCGGGAGGCGCTGCTGCGCCAGGTGACCCAGAAGGTGTCGACCGACCTCAAGGCCGCCAAGATCAAGGCGGAGACCACCGGCCGGCCGAAGCACCTCTACTCGATCTACCAGAAGATGATCGTGCGGGGTCGCGACTTCAACGACATCTACGACCTGGTCGGGGTGCGGATCCTGGTCGACACGGTGCGGGACTGCTACGCGGCGCTGGGCGTCATCCACGCCAACTGGCAGCCGGTGCCGGGCCGGTTCAAGGACTACATCGCGATGCCCAAGTTCAACATGTACCAGTCGTTGCACACGACGGTCATCGGGCCCACCGGCAAGCCGGTGGAGATGCAGATCCGCACGTACGCCATGCACCGCACCGCCGAGTTCGGCATCGCCGCGCACTGGAAGTACAAGGAGCACAAGGGCACCCAGATCGTCGGCCCGCCGGCGCACATCGACGAGATGACCTGGCTGCGTCAGCTGCTGGACTGGCAGCGGGAGGCGGCGACCCGAGCGAGTTCCTCGACGCGCTCCGCTTCGACCTGTCCAGCCAGGAGGTGTACGTCTTCACCCCGAAGGGTGACGTCATCCCGCTGCCGACCGGGTCGACGCCGGTGGACTTCGCGTACGCGGTGCACACCGAGGTCGGGCACAAGTGCATCGGCGCCCGGGTCAACGGGAAGCTGGTGCCGCTGGAGTCGACGCTCTCCAACGGCGACGTGATCGAGATCTTCACCTCGAAGTCCGACACGGCCGGCCCGACGCAGGACTGGCTCGGCTTCGTCAAGAGCCCACGCGCCCGCACCAAGATCCGCCAGTACTTCAACAAGGAGCGGCGCGAGGAGGCGATCGAGGCCGGCAAGGACTCGATCGTCAAGGCGATGCGCAAGCAGGGCATGCCGTTGCAGCGGATGCTCACCTCCGACGCGCTGATGGCGATCGCCCGGGACCTGCACCTGGCCGACGTGGCCTCGCTCTACGCGGCGGTCGGCGACAGCCAGGTCTCCGCCCAGTCGGTCGTGCAGAAGCTGATGGCCACCTACGGCGGCGAGGAGGGCGCGGCGGAGGACATCGCCGAGACCGCCGTCGCGACCCGGCCGCCGCGCAGCCGGCAGAGCAGCAGCGACCCGGGCGTCGTGGTCCGGGGCGTCAGCGACGTCTGGATCAAGCTGGCCCGCTGCTGCACCCCGGTGCCGCCGGACGCGGTCTTCGGCTTCGTCACCCGCTCCGGTGGGGTGAGCGTGCACCGGGACGACTGCGCCAACGCCGAGGACCTGCGGGCGCAGAGCGAACGGGTGGTCGAGGTCAGCTGGAAGCTCACCTCCGCCTCCACCTTCCTCGTCGCCATCCAGGTCGAGGCGCTGGACCGGCACAAGCTGCTGGCCGACGTCACCCGGGTGCTGTCGGAGGAGCGGGTGAACATTCTCTCCGCCACCGTCACCACCACCCGGGACCGGGTGGCGGTGAGCCGGTTCAGCTTCGAGATGGCCGACCCGAAGCACCTGGGCCACCTGCTGGCCGCGGTGCGGAAGGTCGACGGCGTCTTCGACGCGTACCGGGTCACCTCGGGCGCCTGAGGCACGGACGCGGAAGCGCCCGCCGGCTGCGGCCGGCGGGCGCTTCGTCGTCGTACGGGGCGGTCAGCCCTGGATGCCGCTCATCGCCAGCTTGTTGATGACGATCTCCTTCTTGGGGTGGCCGCCGCCGGCCTGCTGCGCGAAGGCCTTGTCGTCACCGGCCGCCGCGACCTGCTTGACCACGTCCATGCCGCCGGTGATGGTGCCCAGCACCGTGTAGTTCGGGTCGAGCTGCGAGTCGCCGTACACGATGAAGAACTGGCTGCCGGTGCTGCCCGGCTGGCCGGAGTTGGCCATCGCGATGACGCCCTCCGGGTACGGCGGGCGCTTGTCGGTCGGCAGGTTCTCCTCGGCCAGGTTGTAGCTCGGGCCGCCGGTGCCGTCGGTCTCCCGCCAGCCCTTGCCGGTGGCGCTCGGGTCGCCGCACTGCAGCACCTTGATGCCCTCGGTGACCAGGCGGTGGCACTTGGTGTTGTCGAAGAAGCCCTTGCTGGCCAGGTGGGTGAAGCTGCCCGCGGTGCACGGCACGGCCGCCCGGTCGATCTTCGCGGTGATCGGCCCCAGGTTGGTGTCGATCGTCATGGTCTGGGTGCCGCTGTTCTGCTGCTGGGCACCGGGCAGGCCGACGTCCTTGATCTGCTTGGTGCGCCCCTCCTTGGGGACCTCGGTGTAGGCGCACTGGGCGGCACCCGCCGACGTGGGGGTCTGCTTCTTGTCGTCGTCGCCACCGAGGGTGGTGGCCAGCCAGACGGCGCCGGCGACCACGAGCAGCAGGACCGCACCGGCCCCGACGATCGCCTGCGTCTGCCGGCGCTTGCGGGCGCGGGCCGCGCGCTCGGCCATCTCCCGCTCGAGTCGGGCCCGCGCCGCCGCGCGCTGCCGCTCTCTCGTGGACGTCACGGTCACTCCTTCGAAACTTCTCGGGCGGACGAAGCCGCTGCGGTGGGTGGGCGGCCGGGTCAGCCGGCGCTGGGGCTGGCCGTGGGCGCGCCGGTGGCGGCCGGTGCCGTGGTCGGCTCGCCGACCGTCAGGCTCTGGATCACCACGTCGGTCTTCGGCTTGACCTTGGCCCCGCTCCCATTGTCCACGGTCGGCAGGGCGCCGATCTTCTCCACCACGTCGAGGCCGGCGGTGACCTTGCCGATGACCGGGTAGACCGGCTTGGCCGGGTTGAAGTCCTTGAAGAAGACGAGGAACTGGCTGCCGTTGCTGCCCGGCGGGTTCGCGATCATGGCGACCGTGCCCTTCGGGTACGCCGGGGGCTGCCCGGCGGCGGGCTTGCCGGACGCGCTCGGCGCCGGGGTGGGCACGTTCTCGTCGTAGAACGAGTACGCCGGGCCGCCGATGCCGCTGCCGCTCGGGTCGCCGCAGCGCAGCGCGCCCTCGGTGGTGATCTCGTGGCACTTGGTGTTGTCGTAGAACGACTTGCCGGCCAGGTGGGCGATGCTCGCCCCGGCGCACGGCGCGGACGCCAGGTCGAGCTCGGCGGTGATCGGGCCGCCCTGGTTCGTGGTGATCGTCATCGCCCGGGTGCCGGAGGTCGGCAGGCCGGTGGTGGCCGGGGTGCCGACGTCCTTGAGGTTCGTGTTGGCGCCGGCGTCCTGCGGGGTCCACACGCAGACGTCCTCGGCGGCCTTCTTCTCCGGCTCGGAGTCGAACGCGCCCAGCGCCCAGGCCGAGCGACCACGATCAGCGCGAGCACCACGGCGGCGCCCACGCCGGCCAGGATCTGCCGGCGGCGCCTCGCGGCCGCGGCCCGCCGGGCGAGTTGCCGGTCGAGCTTGGCCCGCGCCAGTTTGCGCTGCCGGTCCCTGCTGGAAGCCACCCGTGCTCCCCTTCCTCTGCCCTGGTCGTCGCCGGCGCCCGGGCGTCGTCCGCCCGTCCGGCGGCAGTGCGCCACGCCACACGCCCGCCAGAGTGTACGGGTAGCCGCTGGGAAAGTGGTGTACGAGGTCCGGCCACGGTTTATCGGAAGATGTCACTGTGCCCACCGGGACGGGTGGGACCGCTGGGTCGGAACAATGCGCTCGCCCGGCCGACTAGGCTGCTGGACGGAGACGACGACTCGACGGAAGGGGAGCGGACGTGCTCGTGGCCGGCTTTCCCGCGGACGCCTTCGGCACCAACTGCTATGTGGTGGCGACCGCGCCGGGGGAGCAGTGCGTGGTGGTCGACCCCGGCATCGGGGTGCTCGACCGGCTCGACGCCCTGCTCGCCGAGCACCGCCTGCACCCGGTCGCCGTGCTGCTCACCCACGGCCACCTCGATCACACCTTCTCGGTGGCGCCGGTCTGCGGCGCGCGCGGCATCCCCGCGTACGTCCACCCGGACGACCGCGAGCTGCTGGCCGACCCGTCGAAGGCGCTGTCGACGGACCTCACCCAGCTCTTCGGTGGCCGGCTGCCGTACGCCGAACCGGACGACGTGGCCGAGCTGACCGACGGCGCGACCCTGGCCCTCGCCGGGTTGGAGATCACCGTCGACCACGCCCCCGGCCATACCGGCGGGTCGGTGCTGTTCCGGATGCCCGGCGCCGGCTCGCCCTGGGAGGCCGAACAGATCTGCCTCTCCGGTGACGTGCTCTTCGCCGGCTCGATCGGCCGCACCGACCTGCCGGGCGGCAGCACGCCCCGGATGCTGTCCAGCCTGCGGGAGAAGGTCCTCCCGCTGGCCGACGACACGGTCGTCCTGCCCGGCCACGGCCCCGCGACCACCATCGGCCGCGAGCGCGCGAGCAACCCGTACCTCCTCGAGGTGGCGGGCACCGGCGGCGCGCGCCCGGCCGCGCCCACCCGCGGTCTCTGACTCACCGCACCCACGACCTCCCCGCGCGCCCGCGCGGGACGCAAGGAGTACGCCATGAGCAAGCCCACGCCCATCTCCGGCTTCCCGGAGTGGACGCCCGCGCAGCGGATGATCGAACAGTTCGTCCTCGACCGGATCCGCGCCACCTTCGAGCTGTACGGCTTCGCCCCCCTGGAGACCCGCTCGGTCGAGCCCCTCGACCAGCTCCTGCGCAAGGGGGAGACCTCGAAGGAGGTCTACGTGCTGCGCCGGCTCCAGGCCGACACCGACGGCCCGGCCGGCGACGACTCGCTCGGCCTGCACTTCGACCTGACCGTGCCGTTCGCCCGCTACGTGCTGGAGAACGCCGGCAAGCTCCAGTTCCCGTTCCGGCGCTACCAGATCCAGAAGGTGTGGCGGGGCGAGCGCCCGCAGGAGGGGCGCTACCGCGAGTTCCTCCAGGCCGACATCGACATCGTCGACCGGGACACCCTGCCGGCCCACTACGAGGCGGAGATGCCGCTGGTGATCGGCGACGCGCTGCGCTCGCTGCCGATCCCGCCGGTGCGGATCCAGGTCAACAACCGCAAGATCTGCGAGGGCTTCTACCGGGGCATCGGGCTCACCGACCCGGAGGCGGCGCTGCGCGCGGTGGACAAGCTCGACAAGATCGGCCCGGCGGGGGTCGCGGAGCTGTTGGCGGAGACCGCCGGGGCGAGCGAGGCGCAGGCCAAGGCGTGCCTGGCCCTGGCCGAGATCTCCGCGCCGGACGCCTCCTTCGGCGACGCGGTGCGCGCCCTCGGCGTGAGCGACCCGCTGCTCGACGAGGGCATCGCCGAGCTGACCGCCGTGGTGGAGACCGCCGCCGCGCACTCGCCCGGCCTCTGCGTGGCCGACCTCCGGATCGCCCGTGGCCTGGACTACTACACCGGCACCGTCTACGAGACGCAGATGCTGGGCTACGAGCGGTTCGGCTCGGTCTGCTCCGGCGGCCGGTACGACAACCTGGCCAGCTCCGGCAACGTCCGCTTCCCGGGAGTGGGCATCTCCATCGGGGTGACCCGGCTGCTGGGCCTGCTCTTCGGCGCCGAGGCGCTGACGGTCTCCCGCAGCGTGCCGACGTGTGTCCTGGTCGCCGTCAGCACCGAGGAGGACCGCCCGGCGAGCAACAAGGTGGCGGAGGCGCTGCGCTCCCGGGGCATCCCGACCGAGGTGTCGCCGAGCGCGGCCAAGTTCGGCAAGCAGATCCGCTACGCCGAGCGGCGGGGCATCCCGTACGTCTGGTTCCCCGGCGCCGAGGGCGACGAGGTGAAGGACATCCGCTCCGGCGAGCAGGTAGCCGCGGCGGCGGGGGAGTGGACGCCGCCGCGCGCGGACCTGAAGCCACTGGTCAGCTGAGTTCGTACTGGCGCGTACGGGGTAGAGGACCTACGTGCGTAAGTTACGCCACCGTAGGGAGACCCGTATGACCACCCCGATGAGCCAGACCGCCCTGCTCCTCGAACTCGAAGCCGTGGTGGAGAAGAACCTCGACCGGCACCTGTCGATGGCCAAGGAGTGGTTCCCCCACGAGTACGTCCCGTGGAGCGAGGGCCGCACCTTCGACGGCCCGCTCGGCGGCGAGGCGTGGGCGGAGTCCGACTCCACCATCCCCGACGTGGCCCGGACGGCGCTGATCGTCAACCTGCTCACCGAGGACAACCTGCCCTCGTACCACCACGAGATCGCCACCCTGTTCGGCCGAGACGGCGCGTGGGGGAACTGGGTGCACCGGTGGACCGCCGAGGAGGGGCGGCACGGCACCGCGATCCGCGACTACCTGACGGTGACCCGGGCGGTCGACCCGGTGGCCCTGGAGCGCGCCCGGATGACCCACATGTCGGCGGGCTACACCAACGCGCACGGCGACGAGGTGCTGCACTCGCTGGCGTACGTGTCGTTCCAGGAGTTGGCGACCCGGATCTCGCACCGCAACACCGGACGGGTCACCGGCGACCCAGCCTGCGAGGCGCTGCTGGCCCGGGTGGCCGCCGACGAGAACCTGCACATGGTCTTCTACCGCAACCTGCTCGCCGCGGCCTTCGAGCTGGCCCCGAGCCAGGCCATGCGGGCCGTGGCCGACGTGCTGGCCGACTTCCAGATGCCCGGTGTCGGCATCGACGGCTTCGCCCGCAAGTCCGTGGCGATCGCCCTGGCCGGCATCTACGACCTGCGCCAGCACCGCGACGACGTGGTCGTCCCCGTGCTGCGCCAGTGGGACGTCTTCTCGGTGACCGGCCTGAACGGCGACGGCGAGGCCGCGCGCGACCAGATCGCCCGCCACCTCGACGACCTGGAGCAGGCCGCCGCCCGCTTCGAGGAGAAGCGCGCCGCCCGCGCCGCCCGCCTCGCCACCCTCCGTTAACCCGCCCCATCCCTCCCCAGCGCCGCCCTCGCCCCGGCGATCTTGCACTTGGGGCCCCTAGTTTGCCCGCTTCTGCCCGCTTTGCCGGGGCACAAAGTGCAAGATCGCGGTGGCGGGTGGGCGGCGGCGGGCGCGGAGGGCTGGAGAGGGCCGGAGGTGGGGGGTCAGATGGTGCAGTTGATGAGGACGGGTTCGGGGTGGAGGGTGACGCCGAAGCGGTCGTGGACGGCGTCGCGGATCTCTCTTGCCAGGGCCACCAGGGCGGCGGTGCTGGCGGTGCCGCCGCGATTGGTGAGGGCGAGGGTGTGCTTGCTGGAGATGGCCACGCCCGCCGGGCCGGGGTGGCCCTTGACGAAGCCGGCCTTGTCGATCAGCCAGGCGGCGCTGACCTTGACCACGTCCCCGGCCCCGGGCCAGGCGGGCGGCTCGCCGAGGTCGGCGGCGCGCTCCCGGAGCAGCTCGTACGCCTCGAGTTCGAGAACCGGGTTGGTGAAGAACGAGCCGACCGACCAGGTGTCCGGGTCGGCGGCGTCGAGCACCATGCCCTTGCCGGCGCGCAGCCGCAGCACGGTCGCGCGAGCGTCGGCCAGCGGCACCTGGTCGCCCACCTCGACGCCGAGCGCCCGGGCCAGCTCGGCGTAACGCACCGGGCCGGAGAGCGGCGAGCGGGCCAGCCGGAAGTCGACCGAGAGCACCACCCAGCGGTCGCTGTACTTGAAGATGCTGCCCCGGTACACGAACCCGCAGTCCGCCGCGTCGATCCGGCCGACGCTGCCGTCGGTGCGGTCGTACACCTGGACGCCGGTGATGGTCTCCGCGACCTCCTGGCCGTACGCCCCGACGTTCTGGATCGGGGTCGCGCCGGCCGAGCCGGGAATGCCGGAGAGGCATTCCAGCCCCGACCAGCCGTTGGCCACGGTGGCGGCGACGAGGTCGTCCCAGGGCTCGCCGGCCTCGACCCGTACGGTGACCGTGTCTGCGTCCTCGCCGACCACCCGGAGGCCCCGGGAGCGGACCAGCACCACCGTGCCGGGGAAGCCCCGGTCGCCGATGACCACGTTGCTGCCGCCCGCGAGGATCAGGACCGGATCCTCCCGCCGTTCCGCCTCCTGCACCCTATGTACGATTTCATCGGCGCTGGTGGCGGTTTCCAACCGTCCGGCGGCGCGCCGAGGCGGAGGGTGGTGTATCTGGCCAGGGTCGCCGGGTCGGTCGGGTCGGCTCCGGTCGTCGATTCGGCGTAGACGTCTGACACGTCTTTCACCCTAGGCTGAGGGGTAGCCGCGGCACCCACTGGTGGCCCGGTCACCCCCGGGAGGATTGCGATGAGCAGACTGCACGGCACCAAGGACTTCTGGATCGGCGCGCTGCGGACCGAGGGACCCGCCTTCGCCGCCGCCGTCGCCGAGGCGCCCCCGGAGACACCGGTGCTCTCCTGTCCTGGCTGGACGGTCTCCGGCCTGACCCGCCACCTGGGCGGCGTCTACCAGTGGGTGCGCTCCTTCGTCACCTCCGGCTCGACGAACCTGCCGGCCCGGCCGGCCGCCGAGCTGCCCGCCGGGATGACTCCGCTCCAGTTCTGGCAGCAGGAGTACGACCAGCTGATGGCCCTCTTCGAGGGCCTGGACCCGGAGTCGCCGGCGTGGAACTGGGCGCCGCAGCCGAAGAAGGCGGGCTTCTGGCCGCGCCGGTTGGCGCACGAGACGGCGGTGCACCGGTGGGACGCCCAGCTCGCCATCGCCGCGGGCGGCCCGATCGAGGCGAAGCTCGCGGCCGACGGGGTGAGCGAGGTGCTGGACACCTGGCTGCCGGCGGGCCGGCGGCGGACGCCCGGCCAGTGGCACGGGGTGGTCCAGCTGACCGCCACGGACGCCGCCCAGGACTGGTACCTGCGGCTGCGCGGTGAGGGTGTGGCCCTGTTGGACACCGCCACCGTCTTCGGCCACGAGGAGCACCATGCCCGCGCGCAGGTGACCGCGAGCGCCAGCGACCTGATGCTCGCCCTCTGGGGCCGGATCAGCTTCGACACCCTCGGGGTGACCGGCGACCGCAGCCTGCTCGACGGCCTGCGGGTCGGGTGAGCCGACCGCCCCGGCGCCCACCGGGGCTCGCACGACGCCACGCGGAGAGTGGTCTTCCCTCGCCGGAAGGCCACTCTTCGCCGTTCAGGGCTGCCCGCGGGACCGCCGACCCCTCTTGACAACGGCCTGAGAGCGCTCTCTTGACAGGAATCGGGGCAGGCAGCACCCTTTCGTGAGAGCGCTCTCTGAATCAGCGGAACCACCTCCACCACCCGTACGACCTAGAGGGGTCAGATAAGAGATGGCTACCTTCACGCGCCGCCACCTGGCGGCGGTGGCCCTCGTCGCCACCACCGCACTGCTCGGCACCGCCGCCTGCGGCGGCGGGGACGACAAGTCCGCCGACGACGGGCCGGTCACGCTCACCGTCGACGTCTTCGGCCAGTTCGGCTACGACGAGCTGTACAAGGAGTACATGGCCAGCCACCCCGACGTGAAGATCGTGGAGCGGGGCACCGGCAGCAACCTCGACGAGTACTCGCCGAAGCTCACCCAGTGGCTGGCCGCGGGGAAGGGCGCCGGCGACATCGTCGCCATCGAGGAGGGCCTGCTGGTCGAGTACAAGGCCAACCCGCAGAACTTCGTCAACCTGCTGGACCACGGCGCCGCCGACCTCAAGGGCAACTTCCTCGAGTGGAAGTGGAACCAGGGCCTGACCGCCGACGGCAAGCAGTTGATCGGCCTCGGCACCGACGTCGGCGGCATGGCGATGTGCTACCGCAAGGACCTCTTCGCCAAGGCCGGCCTGCCCACCGACCGGGACGCCGTGTCCAAGCTCTGGCCGACCTGGCAGGACTACATCAAGGTCGGTGAGCAGTTCAGGGCGAAGAACACCGGCGCGGCGTTCCTGGACGCGGCGACCAACACCTTCAACACCATCCTGCTCCAGTCCGCCGGCAACGCGCAGGGCTACAGCTACTACGACACCGGCAACAACCTGGTGGTCGACAGCAACCCGGCCGTCAAGCAGGCGTACGACACCACCATGGACATCATCGACTCCGGCCTCTCCGGCAAGTACGGCTCCTGGTCCGAGGAGTGGGTGTCGGCGTTCAAGCAGTCGAAGTTCGCCACCATCGCCTGCCCGGCCTGGATGACCGGGGTCATCGAGGGCAACGCCGGCCCCGGCGCCAAGGGCAAGTGGGACATCGCGCAGGTGCCCGGCAACGGCGGCAACTGGGGCGGCTCCTTCCTCGCCGTGCCGAAGCAGAGCAGGCACCAGGCCGAGGCGATCGAGCTGGCCAAGTTCCTGACCAGCGCCAAGGGCCAGATCGGCGCCTTCAAGGCCAAGGGCCCGCTGCCGTCCTCGCCGCAGGCGCTGGAGGACCCGGCGATCGTCGACTCCGAGAACGCGTACTTCTCGGACGCGCCGGTCGGCAAGATCTTCGCCACCGGGGCCAAGAGCCTGAAGCCGGTCTACATGGGCCCGAAGAACCAGGCCGTCCGGACCGAGGTGGAGAACGCCGTCCGCACCGTGGAGCTGGGGCAGCGCAGCCCCGAGCAGGGCTGGACCGACGCGGTGAACAACGCCGAGAAGGCCGCCGCCAAGTAGCCCGAGCAGCCAGCCGCGCGGGCGGGCCCCGGTGACGGGGTGCCGCCCGCACGGCGGAAAGGAGTCACGGGCCATGGCCGTCCAGCTCGACGCCCGGCCGCCGGTCGCACCGGCGCACCGCACCCCCCGCACCGCCCGGGCCGCCCGGCTCAGCCGGTTCGACACCCGGTACTCGCCGTACCTCTACATCGCCCCGTTCTTCCTGCTCTTCGGGGTGTTCGGGATCTACCCGCTGATGTACACCTTCTGGGTCTCGCTGCACGACTGGGACCTGCTCGGCGCCGAGCACCCGTTCATCGGGCTCGACAACTACACCCAGCTGCTGGCCGACCCGGACTTCTGGCACGCGGTGGTCAACACCCTGGGCATCTTCGTCATCTCCACCGTCCCGCAGCTGCTCCTCGCGCTCTGGCTGGCCAACCTGCTCAACCGCCGGCTCCGGCCGGACCACCTGGCGGATGGCGGTGCTGATCCCGAACGTCACCTCGACCGCCGCCGTGGCGATCGTCTTCGCCGTGCTGTTCGGCCGCGACTTCGGCATGATCAACTGGCTGCTCGACCTCGTCGGCGTGGACGCGATCGACTGGAAGGCGAACCGGTTCGCCGCGTGGACCGCGATCTCGGCGATGGTCGACTGGCGGTGGACCGGCTACAACGCGCTGATCTTCCTGGCCGCCATGCAGGCCATCCCGCGCGACCTGTACGAGTCGGCCTCGATCGACGGCGCCGGCCGGTCCCGGCAGTTCTGGTCGATCACCGTGCCGCTGCTCAAGCCGACGATCGTCTTCGCGGTCATCATCTCCACCATCGGCGGGCTCCAGCTCTTCACCGAGCCCCGGCTCTTCAACTCCGGCACCAACGCGATCCGGGGCGGCCCGCTGCGCGAGTCGCAGACGGTGACCATGTACATGTTCGAGAACGCCTTCGCACCGCACTACAACTTCGGCTACGGCTCGGCCATCGCCTGGCTGCTCTTCGCGCTGATCGCGGTGGTCGCGGCCGGCAACGTACTGCTCCTCCGCCGGCTCGGCGGCGGCGTCCGGAAGGAGGGCGACTGATGTCCCGGATCTGGTCGGCCGGCCGGCTCACCTACCTGGCGTTGACCCTCACGGCATTCCTGTCGATCTTCCCGATCTACTGGATGTTCGTGGTGGCCAGCCGGACCAGCGACGCGATGGGACAGGTGCCCCCGCCGGTCACCCCGGGCGGCAACCTCGGCGCCAACATCGCCCGGCTGTTCGCCAACACCGACGCGTACTTCGTCACCGGTCTGATCAACTCGGCGATCGTGGCCGGCACGGTCACCGTCTCGGTGGTCTTCTTCTCCACGCTCGCCGGGTTCGCCTTCGCGAAGCTGCGCTTCCGGGGACGCAACGCGCTGCTGCTGCTCGTCGTCGCCACCATGATGGTGCCGACCCAGCTCGGCGTCATCCCGCTGTACCTGCTGATGACCAGGCTGAACTGGAACGACCGGCTGCCGGCGGTGATCGTGCCGGCCCTGGTCACCGGGTTCGGGGTGTTCATGATGCGCCAGTACGCGGGCCAGGCGGTCAGCACCGAGCTGATCGAGGCCGCCCGAATGGACGGCTGCAACACCGCGCGGATCTACTTCCACGTGGTGCTGCCCGCGCTGCGCCCCGCCGCCGCCGTGCTCGGCCTGCTCACCTTCATGACCACCTGGAACGACTTCCTCTGGCCGTACGCCGTCCTCAACGACCCGGAGAACCCCACCGTGCAGCTCTCCCTGCGGGCGCTGTCCGACGGCTACTACCAGGACATGTCGCAGGTGTTCACCGGGACGGCGATCGCGACCCTTCCGCTGTTGCTGGTCTTCGTCGTGTTCGGCCGCCAGATCATCGGCGGCATCATGGAAGGTGCGGTCAAGGCGTGAGCGCGAGGAGCGAGCTCCGGTTCCCCGAGACCTTCGTCTGGGGGGCGGCCACCGCCGCGTACCAGATCGAGGGCGCGGCCCGGGAGGACGGTCGCGGTCCGTCCATCTGGGACACCTTCAGCCGTACGCCGGGGAAGGTGTTCCAGGGGCACACCGGCGACGTCGCCTGCGACCACTACCACCGGTACGCCGACGACGTGGCCTTGATGGCGGAGCTGGGGCTCCGGACGTACCGCTTCTCGATCGCCTGGCCCCGGATCCAGCCGGACGGCACCGGCCCGGTCAACCCGCGCGGCCTGGACTTCTACGACCGGCTGGTGGACGCGCTGCTGAGCCGGGGCATCGACCCGTTCGTCACGCTCTACCACTGGGACCTGCCGCAGGCGCTCCAGGACCGGGGCGGCTGGACCAACCGGGAGACCGCCGAGCACTTCGCCGACTACGCGGTCGCCGTGCACGGCCGGCTCGGCGACCGGGTCCGCACCTGGACCACGCTGAACGAACCGTGGTGCTCGGCCTACCTGGGGTACGGCAACGGGGTGCACGCCCCCGGCGAGCAGGACGCCGGGTCGGCCTTCCGCGCCGTACACCACCTGCTGCTCGGCCACGGCCTGGCGACCCGGGCGTTGCGCGCGGCCGGCGTGGCGACCCTCGGGATCACCCTCAACCCGGCGGACGTGCAGCCCGCCGACGCCGGCAGCGAGGCGGACGCCGCCGCGGTACGCCTGGTCGACGGCCTGCAGAACCGGATCTTCCTGGACCCGCTGACCGGCGCCGGCTACCCGGACGACGTGCTGGCGCAGGTCGCCCGGCACGTCGAGCCGACCTTCGTCCGGGGCGGAGACGAGAAGATCATCGCGGCCCCGATCGACCTGCTCGGCGTCAACTACTACTCGCCCACCTACGTCGCCGGGCGCGTGGGCGGGGCGGGCGGCAGCGCGTACCCGGGGACGGCGGGCGTGGTGGAGTTCCTGCCCCCGGTCGGGCCGCTCACCGAGATGGGCTGGTCGATCGAACCGGCCGGGCTGACCCGGTTGCTGGAGCGGATCGGCGCCGACTACCCGGGGCTGCCCCTGATGATCACCGAGAACGGTGGGGCGTTCCCGGACAAGACCGGCGCCGAGGACCCGGACGCGACCGGTCGGGTGGCCGACACCGACCGGGTGGCGTACCTCGACGGACACCTGCGCGCCGTGCACCGGGCGATCGCCCGAGGCGTGGACGTGCGCGGCTATCTCGTATGGTCGTTGCTGGACAACTTCGAATGGGCCGAGGGCTACCGGAAGCGGTTCGGGATCGTCCACGTCGACTACCTGACCCAGCGGCGCACACCGAAGGAGAGTGCCCGGTGGTACCAGGAGGTGATCTCCCGGAACGGGCTGTGACGAGGTGGTGGTGACGGGGATGACGACGGCACAACGACCGACCCTGGAGGCGGTGGCCCGACGGGCCGGGGTGTCCCGGGCAACGGTCTCCCGGGTGGTCAACGGCTCCACCACGGTCGCGGAGTCGATCCGGGACGCGGTCCGCCGGGCGGTCGAGGAGCTGGGGTACGTGCCGAACCTGGCCGCCCGCAGCCTGGTCACCCAGCGGACCGACTCGGTCGCCCTGGTCATGCCCGAGGAGGCCACCCGGGTCTTCTCCGACGACCAGGTGTTCCCGGGCATCATCCGGGGGGTCAGCCAGGAGCTGGAGGCGGCCGACAAGCAGCTCGTGCTGATGCTGGCCGGGTCGCCGGCCGGGCACCAGCGGGTCGAGCGCTACACCACCGGTCGGCACGTCGACGGCGTGCTGTTCGCCTCGCTGCACGGCGAGGACCCGCTGCCGGGCACGCTGGCCCGGCTCGGCATCCCGGTGGTGTGCAGCGGCCGCCCCCTGGGCGGCGCCCAACTGCCGTACGTGGACGTGGACCACGTCGGCGGAGTGAGCCGGGCGGTGCGGTACCTGATCGAGGGCGGCCGGCGGCGGATCGCCACCATCGCCGGGCCGCAGGACATGGTGGCCGGGATCGAGCGGCTCGTCGGATACCGGGAGACGGTGGCCGACGCCGGGCTGCCGGAGCTGGTCGCGTTCGGCGACTTCACCCGGGAGTCCGGCGGGGCCGCCATGCGCCAGCTGCTCGCCGAGCACCCGGATCTGGACGCGGTCTTCGCCGCCTCCGACCTGATGGCGCACGCCGCCCTGCGTACCCTGCGGGAATCCGGGCGGCGGGTACCGGCCGACGTGGCGGTGATCGGTTTCGACGACATCGAGACCGCGGCGTACACCGAGCCGCCGCTGACCACGGTCCGGCAGCCGATAGTGGAACTGGGTCGGGCGATGACCCGGCAGCTGCTGCGGATCGCGGCGGGTGAGGACGTCGAGCAGGCGTTCATCCTGCCCACCGAGTTGATCGTCCGCGACTCCGCCTGACCGGGCGGTCCCGCCGATAACCCGTCGCGGTGCGCTGCGGTGGGCAGCTACGGTCGCCCGGTGACCGGCACCGTGCACCTGATCCACGCCCCCGAACTCTCCGACGTCGCCGAGTACGCCTACGCGGCTCGGGTCACCCCGCCGGCCCGGCTGGTCTTCACCGCCGGGGCCTGCCCGCTGGACGCCGCGGGCCGCGCCGTCGCCCCCGGTGAGCCGGCCACCCAGGCACGGCAGGTGATGGCCAACCTGGCGGCCGCGCTGGCCGCCGCCGGGGCGCGCCTCCCCGACGTCGTCAAGACCACCGTGTACGTCGCCACCACCGACCGGGCCGACCTGGTGGCCGTCTGGGAGGTGGTCCGGGACGCCTTCGGCGACCACGACCCGCCGAGCACGCTGCTGGGCGTGACCGTGCTGGGCTACCCGGACCAGCTCGTCGAGGTCGAGGCGGTCGCCGCCGTCCGCGAGGTGGGCTGATGCTGATCCGTACCGCCCACCCGGACGACGCGCCCGCCGTCGTGGCGCTGCGCGCGCTGGTCTACCCGTACCTGGTGCGCGGGGTCGAGTCGACCCGCCAGATGATCGCCGAACCGCCGCCGGGCGAGGAGTGGACCGCGTTCGCGGCCGAGGTCGACGGCCGGGTGGCCGGCTGGGTGTCGGCCTACCGCAACGGCGGCACGTCGGAGGCGGACTTCGGCGAGGTCTCCCTGCTGCACGTCCACCCCGAGCAACGCGGCCGGGGCGTCGGCGGGGCGCTGCTGGCCGAGGCGCTCGGTCACCTTCGTCCGCTGGGCATCCGCCGGGTGCGGACCTGGGCGCTGACCGATTCGCTGCCGTTCGCCCGCCGGCACGGCTTCACGCCGAGCCGGGAGCTGCGCTACTCCGCGCTGGACCTGCGGGCGGCGCCGCCGCTGCCGGACGCCCGGGACGGGGTACGGCTGCTGCCGCTGGCCGGGCTCGACCCGCGCCGGACGCACGCCGTCCACGTCGCGGCCGCCGCCGACGAGCCGGGCGACGCGCCCGCCGACGCGATCGGCTACGCGAGCTGGCGCTACGAGGTCTGGGACAACCTCGGGCTGGACCGGGAGGCCAGCACGGCCGTCGAGGTCGACGGGGAGCTGGTCGCCTTCAGCCTGGTCAAGCGGGACGGCGACCGGATGTGGTCGGACATGACGGCCACCGTGCCGGCGTTCCGTGGCCGGGGGCTGGCCCGGCTGGCCAAGCTCGCCGCGCTGCACCACGCCCGCGCCCGCGGGGTCACCGTCGCCTACACCTCGAACGACGAGTCCAACGCCCCGATGCTCGCGATCAACGAGCGACTCGGCTATCGGCCGGTGGCCGCCCAGTGGTCCTGCCTCGCCGAGCTGAACTGAGCTGACGGGCCGACCGCCCCCGTCGGGGTTGGTGTCACCCGCCGGAGCCGAACCGCCGGCTCAGCCGGTGGCGGCGACCCGCTCGGCGGTGGCGTACGTGTCGGTGTCGAAGAGGACCGGCCGGGCCTCGGTGACCCGCGCCGGGGTCGCCGCGCGGAGCACGGTGAGCGCCTGGCGTACCGCGTCGTCGACCGGCCAGCCGTAGACGCCGGCGGAGACCAGCGGGAAGGCCACCGTCGCGGCGCCCAGCTCGTCGGCGACGACCGCCAGGCTGTTGGCTTGACGTTCTCGCCGCCCTAAGGGGCGGAGATTCCCTCCCCGTTGCGTGTGGAACACGCGGTGTGCGGGTGGATTCCTGCTTCTCGGCGTGGTGCCGGCACGGGTGCCGGTCTTACCTGCGCTCCACAGGCGTTTAGGCTCTCCCAGCGTCCCTGGGCGAGGATGTTGAGCGCCGCGTTGACGTCCCGGTCGTGGACCGCCCCGCAGGGGCAGGTCCACGATCGGACGGGCAGCGGTTTGGGTCCGTCGAGCCGCCCGCACGTCGAGCATGTCTGCGATGTGGGCGCGAACCGGCCGATCCGGCGGAAGCTGCGCCCGTACCGTGCGGCCTTGTACTCCAACATGTGCACGAACTGTGTCCAGCCGGCGTCGTGCAC